>CAIYFD010000325.1 GCA_903925425.1 uncultured Opitutia bacterium
CGGCATGAAGGTGGTAACCCTCGTTGCCCTCGAGTGCCCACATATAAGAAGAGAAGAGCAGGATCACGCCGCCGATCATGGTGACCGCGATTTTGGTGCCCCAGAAGCCGGGGCGGGGATCGTGATCCATCACCGAGGCCCCGATGGCGCCGACCAGCAGGCCGACCGCGCAGAAGAACGGCCAGATGGACTGGAAGGGCATATGGATTCCGCCGTGGGCGGCTTCGGCCTTTTCCAGTGCGGCTTTTTCCGCGGCCACCTCGGATTGGTGGTGTTTTTCGTACCAGAAGGCGTCGCGGGCGTGGACCTTCGGGATGACCTTGAAATTATATTCCGGGGGTGGGTTCGGGATCGACCACTCGAGGGTGCGACCATCCCAGTGATCGGCCTGGACCTTCTGGCCCTTGAAGTAGCTGTAGATCATCAGGGTGAAATAGATGCCGATGCCGGTCGCGAGGATGAAGGCGCCGACGGTGGCAATCTGGTTGGGCGCGTTCCAGCCGAGGTTGCTGTCATAGGTGAACGTGCGGCGGGGCATGCCGTTCAGACCGACGAAGTGCAGCGGGAAGAAGGTGATGTTGAAGCCCGCGAAGATCACCCAGAAGGACACCTTGCCCCAGAACTCGTTGACGACGCGGCCGAACATCAGCGGGAACCAGTAGTGGATGCCGGCGAGCAGCGCGAAGATCGAGCCGCCGATCAGCACGTAGTGGAAGTGGGCGATGACGAAGTAACTGTCCTGCTGCTGGGCATCGGCCGGCGCGGCGGCGTGCATGACGCCGGAGAAGCCGCCGATCATGAACATCCAGATGAAACCGAGGGCAAACATCATCGGGGTCCGCATCTTCAGGTGGCCGCCCCAGAGGGTGCCGATCCAGTTGAAGATCTTCACGCCGGTCGGGACCGCGATGCACATGGTGGCCAGCGAGAACGCGGCGGTGGCGACCGTGCCCATGCCCGTGGTGAACATATGATGGCTCCAGACGGCGAAACCGAGGAAGCCGATGGAGGCACCCGAGAAAACGACGATCGGATAGCCGTAGAGGGGCTTGCGCGAGAAGCAGGGGAGGATCTCCGAGATGATGCCCATCGCCGGAAGGATCAGAATGTACACCTCGGGGTGGCCGAAGACCCAGAAAAGATGCTGCCAGAGGATCGGCATGCCGCCGTGGGAGACCTCAAAGAAGTTCGTGCCGAAGAGGCGGTCCATCATGACCTCGACCAGCGCGATCGTGATCGCGGGGAAGGAGAGAACGATGAGGAACGCTGTGACCAGGGTCATCCAGACGAACACCGGCAGGCGCATCATCGTCATGCCCGGCGCGCGCATATTGACGATGGTGACGATGAAGTTGAGCGAGGCGGCGATCGAGGCGACGCCCAGCAGCTGCAGGCCCATCACCCACATGTCGATGGAATGATCGGGATTGTATATCTTGGACGTCAGCGGTGAGTAGCCGACCCAGCCGCCGTCCGGCGGACCGTCGTGCATGAACCAGCCGATGTTGATAATGATCGCGCCGACCAGGAACGTCCAAAGCGAGAAGGCGTTCAGGCGGGGGAAGGCGACATCGCGCGCGCCGATCTGCAGCGGCATGATGTAGTTGAAGAACGCGGCGCTGAGCGGCATGACGGCGAGGAAGATCATCGTCGTCCCGTGCATCGTGAACATCGTGTTATACTGCTGCGCGGTCAGCACGTCGTTGTTCGGAACGGCGAGCTGCAGGCGGATCAGCAGCGCCTCGACGCCGCCGACGAGGAAAAAGAACAGGGCAAAGATCCCGTATAGGAATCCAATGCGCTTGTGGTCAACCGTGGTGAGCCAGCTCATCAGCCCGGTCTTGGCGGAAGGGCGCCAAAGAATGCCGGGGCGGTTCGAAACCGCGGAGCCCTTTTCGGTGAAAGAAGATTTGATCGTCGCGTCCATGGAAGGGAGTCAGTCGGTTACTTGAGGCTCGTGAGGTAGGCGGCCAGGGCGACGGCCTCGGTGTCGGAGACTTTGATCTTCATGCCCGTGTCGGAATAGCCGAGCGCCCACATCTTGTTGCCGGGCTTCACTTGTTCGGGGTGGGAGATCCAGCGGGCGAGTTGGGCCGGGGTGTTCTCCAGCAGGCCGCCGGCGATCGTGGTGCGGGCGCCGATGTGCGTGAGGTCGGGGGCCCAACCGAAGGCGCCGGTGTGGCCGCGTACGGAATGGCAGGCGAGGCAGGTCTTGGTCGTGAAGAGTGCCTTGCCCTCAGCGATGAGCGCCGCGTCCTCGGTGGCGGCGGGCTTCTGCTGGTCGAGCCAGTTCTTCAGGGGATTGACCGAGGGATCATCGGACCATTTTTCCGAGAAACCATATTCGTTCTTCTTGAACGTAGCCAGCTGCGGGCGGGGACCCGCGGTCGCACCGGCGGCGGCTGCCACCGAGCGGGCCGGCTCCTTTTGGTGGGCCACCCACGCGGCAAACTCGATCGGGGCGAGGGCCACGACGCGGAAACGCATCACGGCGTGCGAGTCGCCGCAGTATTCGGCGCACTGGCCCCAGAAGTAACCGGGCTCGTCAGCCTGCAGCCAGAGGAAGTTGCCGCGGTTCGGAATCATGTCGACCTTGCCCGCGAGCTTCGGGACCCAGAAGGAATGGATGACGTCGGTCGTGCGCAGCTGGATGCGCACCGGCCGGCCCGCGGGAATGACCAGCTCGTTGCCGGAGACCAGGGCGGCGCCGCCATCGATCTTCTCGGGATATTCAAACTTGAACCACCATTGGTAGCCCGTCGCGGTGATGTTGTACGCGTTGGCGGCCTGCGCCTCCGGGACATCATGGGTGTACCAAATTCCCCTGAGCGTCGGAACGGCGATGATCACGAGCGAAAAAACCGAGGCGGCGATCAAGGCGATCTCAACCATCGGATTGCCATGGCCCTGGGCCGGGGGCTCCGCGTGCTCGTCGGCATCGCTGCGGGCCTTGAACTTGACCGTGGCGTAGGCGAGCACTGCGCCCACGATGACGAAAATCACGAACGTCACCCAGCAGGTGACATAGAAGAGGCTCAGCTGCGAGGCCGCCACGGGCCCGGAGGCAACCATCGTGGTCTGGTGGCCCTGCATCTTCCAGAAATTGAGGTCGCAGCCAGTCAGCAGGATCATGCTGGCGCAGGCGACGAGCCGAGCGGCGTGACGGAGAAGGGGGGAGGACAAGGGTGAATGCATGTTGGCGAAACAACGGATTCGGGCACACCGGTGGACGACGCGCTGAATCAGGTGAACTATGGGAGGACATCCGGGGAGCTGCCCAGAATCGCCGCGAGCATCAAGTGGTCACCGTCGCATGCAAGCCTAGGAATTCACTATTAAGAGGTTTCGTTCCCGCATAAGCGGCCGGCGCAATGGAATTTCCCATTTGCGTGCCACCTTTGGCGCCACCTAAGGTCTTTGCCGCTACCTATGAAATCCAAACTCCTTTCCCTCCTCTGCATTACTGCCGGGCTGCTCGCAGCCGGCGCCTCTTCCGCCCGGGCCGCCGAGCCCCGCGTGATTACGATCACGACGAGCGACGCCATGAAGTTCGATGTGACCGCGATCACCGCCGCCCCGGGTGAAGAGCTGAAGGTTGTCCTCGTGAACCCCGGCTCGATGCCGAAGCTCGCGATGGGTCACAACTGGGTGCTCCTCAAGGCCGGCACCGACGTCACCGCCTTTTCGAACGCCGCCGTGAGTGCCGGCGCCGCTGCCGATTACCTCCCGGCCGACTTCAAGGCCTCGATCATCGCCAGCACCAAGCTGATCGGTGGCGGGGAGAAGACTGAGGTCACCTTCAAGGCTCCGGCCGAAAAGGGCGATTATGTCTTCCTCTGCACCTTCCCGCCCCACGCCATGATCGGCATGAAGGGCACGCTGACCGTTAAGTAATCGGCTGCAGTTCAATTTGACCGGAAAAGCCGGGCCGCAGGGCCCGGCTTTTTTATTGGCGAGGTCGCGGACCCGGCACGGCCGACGGCCGGCCAAGATGATTCTCCGCCCATCTCGAGGCTTGCCCGGCAACCGGCCTGATCCTTTCCTCCACCCTTCGCTGCATGAAAAAAGCTCTCATCACGGGAATCACGGGCCAGGACGGCTCCTATCTGGCCG
>CAIYFD010000326.1 GCA_903925425.1 uncultured Opitutia bacterium
ACCCAGTCGTGCAGCGCGGACTTCCGGGCCGGATCGAGCGCGGCGTACTCGGCGCCCCGAAGAAACACGAGATGGTAGGGAGAGAAGAAACGCCAGTCGGCCGGCATCGTGGCCACATCAAAGCCCGTGAGGTTCGGCGTGCCGCGCGCCGCGGCATTATAGAGGGTTTGGCGCAGTTTGGCGGTGAGCCCGCTCGAAATCCCCACCGGCAGGGCGAGCCCCGATTGGGGCGACTGCAGCGCCGGGAAGGAAATCTCCGCGGCGCCCATCACACCGGAACCGGTTACCACGACAGAAAATTGAGAAGTGCCGCCCGGCCCGGCGCCGCCGGCGACAGTCGGCGCCGTCAGCCGGAGCCGGGGTGCAACGACGAAGCAGCGGATCACCTCGTCGGGCGCGGTGCCCGGCAGCAGGTACGCAACCGTATCGGGCGGCAGCGAACCAAAGAGGGGCTTGGGCAACTGGCGCGCGGGGCCAGCCTCGAACCAGACGATCGCGCCCTTGTGCTGCGACGGCAGCACGAAGCCGCCCGGGCCGGAATAGTCGGTCGTCACCGTGACGTCTGGGCGCGGCCGCAGGAAACCGTAGCGCAGCAGCGTGGCGCGAGCCTCCTCCGCCGCGTTGCCCGGCCGCGCCTCGGCCGCATTGGGCGGCACCAGCGTGGAGGGCTCGACGAAAGTGATCGTCCGCACCACTTCGCCTGGCCGGCCGGTGGCATGCAGGTTGACGATCACCCCCGGCGGGAGGCTGAAGCCCGTCTGCAGCGGGAGCACGCGCGGGCTGCCGGTTTGCGCAAAGGTCGTGAGCCAGGCCACCTGTCGGCCGGAGAACCCGCTCTCCATCGCGGTCACCTCGACGGTCTGCCCCACGTCCGGCGGGACCGCGAGCAGACCGGTGCCCTCAAGTGCGCGGCGCGCGGCAGACTCGGCGGTGAGCGAGGAGTTGACGGTGCTCCAATAGGATGACTTCGGGGAAGAACCTCCGGCCGGATCGGGCACGGACTCCTTGTAGAAGTAACGCCGGTTGTAGACGCCCGTGACCGGGTCGAACGCATCCTCGACGTCGAAACCGAGCGCCAGGTCGCGCCCGGTCGGCAGCGGCGCCCCATAGCTGACCGACTGAGTCGCGACCGCGATGCCGATCACCTCGCCGGGCCGGTCGCCCCGCTCCATGCGGGTGGTCCAGCGCTGGCGGTTGCCATAACCCAACTTGGCCTGGGCGCGGGACTCGACCTCAGAGGTCGAGGGCGCCACCGGCACCGTCAGGTTGATCGCCGGCCGCGGCCCGGCGTTGGGGTCGGGGCTCTCGCCGAGCGTGAAGCGCGGGGCAGCGTCCGCCAGCGGCACAAAATACCAGAAATCGCGGTCCTGCCCGGGCTCCACCGCGAGTTCCATCGTGCTCGCGATGGTCCCGGTCGGCGCCTCAGGACTGCCCGCGAGAAAACGCAGTTTCCAGGTGCCCGCGCGGGTCATGCGGTTCCGGATGGAGACTCGCACGGGCAGAAAGCCGGACTGCGGCATCACCGTCAGCGGCGTCGCCAGGCGCATATCCACGCCCGACACGCTCCCGGTGGGCACCGAGGCGGTGGTCTCGCCCCGGGCAGGCGGCAGCAGGCACGCCAGCACAATGGCCAGCTTGGTGCGCAGGAACAGACGGGGCGGGGTCATCAGGGAACGACGCGGGGGAACGGTCGCCCCCACGATGCAGACGCGGCCGACGACGGCTCAAGGGTAAAGCTAGGCGGAGCCGGAGGACCTGAAAATTCTCGCGCTGGTGCCGTTACCGATTGCGGCTGGAGCCACGCGCCGGCCCCGGGCATACGAAGGGGCGTGCTGTCCCCCACCCGCGCGCTTTTTCGGACCGTGCTCGTCTGCGGCGGGCTGATGGCGTTCGCAAGCGCGGCCCGGGCCCAGGAGTTCATTCCGGGACAAATCATCGATCAGGTCGTGACGCGGGCCGACGCCAAGCAGAGCTACGCCGTCTATCTCCCGACCAACTTCAACCGCGGCCGCGACTGGCCCGTGATTTTTGTCTTCGACCCCGGCGCCCGCGGCCGCAATGCCGTGGAGCGACTGCGCCCCGCTGCTGAAAAATTCGGCTACGTCGTGGCCGGCTCGAACAATTCGCGCAATGGACCGATCGAACCGCAGTACTCGGCCATGGTGGCGATGATCGGCGACCTCTCGCAGCGCGTGCCACTCGATCCCCAGCGCGTCTACACGGCGGGGATGTCCGGCGGCTCACGGGTCGCCCTCCGGACCGCCCTGATCAGCGGAAAGATCCGGGGAGTGCTCGCGTTCAGCGCCGGTCTGCCGGGCGGCATGGTCCTCCCGGCCAAGGTGCCGTTCGCGTGGTTCGGGACGGCCGGAAAGACCGACATGAATTATGCGGAGATGAAACGGCTGGAGGCCGATCTTGAGGGCAAAGGCGCCACCCACCGGCTGACGATCTTCGACGGCGGTCACACCTGGCCGCCGGCCGAGGTCGTGATGGCGGGCGTCGAGTGGCTGGAACTCGAGGCCATGCGGGGTGGCGTCCAGGCCAAGGACGAGGCGGTCATCCAGCCGCTCCTGGCGGCCCGCATCGCCGCGATTCCCGCGGCCCCGCCCCAGGAACGCTGGCAGGCGGTGCAGGCCATCACCCGCGACTTCAAAGGGCTGGCCGACGTCGGCCCCTACGAAAAGCAAGCGCAGGACCTCGGCGCCTCGCGCGAGGTGAAGGCCTGGCAGAAGGCCGACCTAAAGTCGGTGGACCGCGAAATCGACCTGCTCAACGCGCTCGATGACGCCGCCATGGCCGGTGACGCGCCCACCATGAAAAAACGCTCGGCCGAGCTCCACAAAATGCTCGCTGCCCCGGCAGACTCCGAGGACCACGTGCTGGCGCGCCGGATCCTCACGGTCTTTTCCGGCTCCATGCGGGAAATGGTACGCTCATTGTTTCAGCAGGAGGCGTACGCGGACGTGGAGAATTTCCTCGTGGCCATGGCCGCCTTCGATCCCACCGATGCGCGGGCGCACTACGACCTCGCCCGCGCCCGCGGCCAGCTCGCCGATCGCAAGGGCGCCCTCGCCGCCCTGACCGATGCCATGAAGGCCGGCTACACCAACGCGGTGCAGGCCGCGGCCGAGCCGGCCTTCGCCAGGTTCAAGGACGATGCGGCGTTCAAGGCGCTGCTGGAAAAGATGAGCCCTGCCGAGGGCGCGGCCCGTTGATAACAGCAACTGTGGCAGCGCCGGTAGGCTGGATCAACGACCCGGCCGTGATGATCGCGGTCGCCTCGACGAGGCAACCCTACCGATTGATTGCGGCGGGCTCAGCCTTCTTCACCAAAGTTACGCAGGCCACGGCCGAGGGCGCCCGACGGCAATCCCTCACGCCAACCCGCAGGCTTGGCGGGCGCGCTGGAGCACGGCGTCACCCACGGCGTGGGCGCGCTGGGCACCGTCGCGCAGGACCTGCTCGACGTAATCAGGATTGGCGGCCAGCTCGGCGCGCCTGGCCCGGGCGGCGGCGAAATAATTCCAGTAGTGCTCGAACAGCGCCTTCTTCAGGTCGCCGTAGCCGAGTCCGCCGGCGCGCAGGCGGTTCTCAAAATCCGCGGCCACGTCGGCCGGGGCAAAGAGCTTCAGCAGCTGGATCGCGAGGTTCTTCTCGGCGTCGGGCTTGGGCTCCTGCGGCGTGCGGCTGTCCATCACGAGGCCCATGACCTTTTTCCGCAGCGCCTTTTCCTCGCCGAAGATCTCCAGCGTGTTGCCATAGCTCTTGCTCATCTTCTGGCCGTCGAGCCCGGGCACCGCCGCCACGTCGTCGCGGATCCGCGGCTCGGGCACGATGAATGTCTCCCCGTAGAGCTGGTTAAACTTGATCGCGATGTCGCGGGTCATCTCCACGTGCTGCTTCTGGTCGCGGCCGACGGGCACGAGGTGGGTGTCGAACATCAGGATGTCGGCGGCCATCAGCACCGGGTAGGCAAACAGGCCGAAGTTGGGCGAGATGCCCTTCGCGACCTTGTCCTTGTAGCTGTGCGCGCGCTCCAGCAGCCCCATCGGGGTGAGCGTGCCGAGGATCCAGGAAAGTTCGGTGACGCCCGGGACGTCGCTTTGGCGCCAGAGCACGCACTTTTTCGGGTCGAGCCCGCAGGCGAGCCAGTCGAGGGCGACGTCCCGCGTGTTCGCCCGGCGCTGGCCGGCGTCGGTCAGCGAGGTCATCGAGTGGTAGTCGGCGATGAAATAGAAGCAGTCCCCCGCCGCCTGCGCGTCGATGGCGGGCCGCATCGCGCCGAAATAGTTGCCGATGTGGAGCTGGCCCGAGGGCTGGATGCCGGTGAGCGTGCGCATGTGAACGGGAATTCGTTATCGGTTCCCGGGGCGAGAACGAGAACGATTTTAATCCCGCCGCGGGATCTGCACGACCGACTGCCGGACCTTGGCGATCGTCGCGGGCGGGAGATAACCCCCGAACGCGATTGCCGGCATCACGAGCGAGCGACGTCCGAGCAGGGTGCCGGGATTGAGGACGGTGTTGCAGCCCACCTCGGCCTGGTCGCCGACGATGGCGCCGAGCTTGCGCAGGCCGGTGTCACGCGGGCCCGCCGGCGTGTTCACGGTGACGGTCCTCTGGTCGAGGCGGAGATTGGAGCAGATCGCGCCGGCGGCGAGATGGGCGCCGTTGCCGAGGACGGAGTCGCCGACGTAGCTGAAGTGCGGCACCTGGACGTCATCGAGCAGCAGGCAATTCTTGAACTCGCAGGAGTTGCCGAGCACGCAATGGGCCCCGGCAATGACGTTGCCGCGGATGAAGGCGCCGGGGCGGATCTCCGTGCCCGGCCCGATCCAGACCGGGCCAATGATGGTCGCCATCGGCGGGAGCTTCACGGTCGGATCCAGATAGACGTCACCCTCAAGGTGCACCCCGGGCGGGAGCTTGTACTGGCGCCGCTCCATGGCATGAGCCGCCAGTGCCGGACCGATGCGCGCGACCCACTCCCACGGCGCGACCTCGGCCGGAAAATCGGCGGCGAAGATCGATAACGAGGCCGGGAGAGTGAAAAAGTCCGAGGCAAACACAGTCCAACGGATGAGGGCCCGCCCCGGGCTCGGCAACGCGGGATTTCGGCCGCCCGGATCCGGCGAACCGGGCAAAAAAAGGCTCCCCCGCAGGGGAGCCGAAATTGAACCGGGTAGGTCAGGCCCCGGGTTAAATGTCGCTGGCCTTGGCCTCGCGCTTATCGAGGCGTTTTTCCTTCTGGATCGTCGCCTTCGGCTTCGACTCGAGGGCCCCGTTGACCTTGGGATGCGCGTTGAGGAACTTCCGCAACTCGGGATGGGCCGCCACAAATTTCGGGTCGTCGGCCAGCTTCGGATTGGACGCCAAGTCCTTTTCGATCTCCGGATGCTGGTCGAGGAAAGCATCGAGCTTCTTCACCTCCGCCGCGGTGACCGGCTGCTTGCGCTGGGCGGCGAGTGCCCGTTGGACGAAATAGCGCGGGTGGTTCTTCACCTGCTCCGCGATCTTCGGGTGATCGGACAGAAACGCCGCGTACTCCGGGTGATTCTTGAGAAACTCCGGATCGTTCGCGAGGCCCGGGTGCTGGCGGAGTTGATCGTCGAGGACAGCGTGCGCATTGAGGAAGGCGTCCATCGCCTTCAGCTCGCCCTCGGTGGCACGGGCGGCGGCAGCCGGGGCGGTTGAATCCGCCGCCAAGGCGATCGCAGTCAAGCCGTGACCCGAACCCGCCAGCAACAGCGCCACCGAGAACCGGGAGCGCGAAAGAATGATCATCAGATTTTTCATGGAGACTATTTTCAAGGTTACCTGCACACCGTCTTAACGCCCTCCATGATGCCCCGGAAAAATTGCCACTCGCTTGCGACGGCATTACAATCCGGCAAGGTCCCCGCCGCCGAACCGGGAGCAAAATCTGCGGAATTGTAATGTTCTGGCAATGAGCCAGCAATCGGGGCCGGGCATATTTCCGCCCGGAACATCCACTCACCATGCCGGCCAACCTAAGACTCTTCCGTGCCCTCGGCCCGGTCTTCGCCCTCGCCCTGGGCGCCGTTCCGTTGGCGTCCGCCCAGACGGAGACCGGCGAAGCCGCGCCGCCAAAGGCACCGGCCGCCGCCAATCCCAACGCGTCCCCCGCAGCGGAGATGACACGATTCGCCACGTTTCTCGACCAGCACTCGGACATCGAGGCGCGTCTGCGGGAAAACGCCGAGCTGCTCAACGACCCGGCCTTCCTGAAGAATCACCCGTCACTGGGCAGGTTCCTCACGAGTCACCCCAAGGTCAAAGACGAGCTCGTCGCCCAGCCGCGCTGGTTTCTCCACCGCGCAATCACGCGCCCGATCCTCACACCGGCCCCCGCCAACGCCAAGCAGCTCGCCGAGTTCGACAAGCTGCTCGATCAGTATCCCGAGGTCGCCAGCGAGCTCGCCCAGCATCCCCAGATGCTGCGCCAGCCCAGATTCCTCAACAGCCACCCGGCAATTCGCGACTATGTGAAGGAGCATCCGGAGATCGTCCGTTCCGCCACCCCCAAGGCGGCCGCACCCAAGGCTCCCGCCGCCAAAACGCCCGCGCCGGGGCCGGCGAAAGTCCAGCGCCCGGCGGAGGAAAAATCTCCGGCTGCGCCCTGAGCGAGCCGGTCCGATGGCAGGGCGCGGACTCCGTCCGCGCCGAGCAGACCTTGGGGAAAATTCAGAGCGCCCGTGGCAACCCGGCGGCGAGCGGACTCGCCGCCCTACCGACTAGGCATACCCTCAACCCGTCTGCCCCACCGACCCGCGGGGCAGTCGCAGCGAAAAAATCGTCCCGCAACCGGGGGCGGGAACGGCTTCCACCCGCCCGCCGTGAGCTTCCACGATCGCCTTTACGAGACTCAGCCCCAGCCCCATCCCGGGGGCCGAGCGGCTGCGGTCTGACCGGAACAGCCGTTCCCAGATCCGGGGCAGGTCCTCCGCAGGGATGCCGATGCCGTCGTCCTGCACGCGCAGGATGATTTCCCGGTCCGCCAGCTCGGCCGAGAGCACGATCAGGCGGCCCTCACCGAGGTATTTCAGAGCGTTGTCCACCAAGTTCGCGAGCGCCCGCCGCAGCCGCACGCGGTCCCCGAGGAAATCCGCTCCCGCCGCGTCACGGATTTCAATGCGCGCGTGTTTTTCCTCCGCCGCGAATTCATAGAGCTCCGCGACCTCGGCCAGCAGATCCGCGGCCTTGATCTTCTCGGGCTGCAGCCGGATCGCCCCGGCCTCCGTCTCGGCCACATCCAGCAGCGTATCGAGCGTGGCCTTCACCCGGTGGGCCTCCTCCAGGCAGTCCGTCCAAGCCTCGCGGGCGGGACTCGCGCGCTCGGTCTGGCCCAGCCCTGATTCCACCGACGCCTGCAGCCGCGTAAGCGGCGTCCGGAGGTCGTGCGCCACATGATCCAGCGACTGGCGCAGGCTCTCGACCAACCGTTGCTGCCGCTCGAGCACCGCATTAAACGCCTCGGCCAGGTCGCGCATTTCGCCGCCGCCGCGCGGCGGGGTCACGCGCGCCGCCCAGTCACCCGTCCGGACGATGTGCCGCATGACGGACACCGTGTTCCGCAACGGCCGCAGCGCGAGGATGACCAGCAGCGCCCCACCCACGACCCCGGCCAGCAAAAACGGCGCGACGCCGGTGGCAAAGAGCCCGCGATAGGAGGTCTGGACATCCTCCGCGACGCCGGAATAACGCGCGGCGCGCAGGGTGTCGCCCGAGTCCAGCACCTCCCTCGTGGCGATCCAGCCGCCGGTCGCGGTGACCCCGTTGCGATCGGGCACGGCCTCCTTGAGCGCCGCCCACGGCACCTCGGGGGCATTGTCCGTGGCCCCGCTGAAGACCGGGGTCCGGTCGGCCCCCTCAATCCGCACGGCGAGCTGCTCGCCGGTCGTGTTGATCAATTCCCGGAGAAAATCATTCAATCCCGCCTCACCCCTGTCCTCCCAGACGAGGCGGATGTCCTCTTTCCGGTCCAGCACCAGCGCGGCCTCCTCCCGGACCAGGGCGCGATCCAGCAGCGAGCCGGAGCCGAAATAAATAGCGACGACCACCATTGCAAACAGCCCCGCGACCCCGAACGCGAGGCTTAGGCTGAACCTCCAGCTCGGCCGTTCAGTCGCTGCGGAGGACATAGCCAAAACCGCGCTCCGTGTGCAGGAGTTTCACCAGCGGGCTGCGGTCCAGCTTGGCGCGCAGCCGGCAGACCAGCACGTCGACCACATTGGTCTGCGGGTCAAAACCGTAGTCGTAGACATGCTCGAGCACGGCGGTCTTGGAAACCACCCGCCCGGCGTTGCGCATGAGGTATTCCAGCAGGGCAAACTCCTTGGGCTGCAGGACCAGCGTCTCGCCCGCCCGGGTCACCCGCCGGGACAGCAGGTCGAGCTCAAGATCCTCGTAGACCAACCGGGTCATCTCGGGCTGGGTGGTGCTGCGGCGCACCAGGGCCTGCACCCGCGCAAGCAGCTCGATGAAGGAAAAAGGTTTGGTCAGGTAGTCGTCGCCGCCCCGCCTCAGCCCGGCCACACGATCGTCGACACTGCGGCGGGCACTGAGGACCAGCACCGGGAGTTTCAACCCGGCCGACCGCAGGCGCCCGATCAGCTCCAGACCGTCGAATCCGGGCAGCATCACATCCACCACCGCGAGGTCGAAGGGCGTCGCGCGGGCGACAGCCAGCGCATCCGGGCCATTCGCCACGACATCGACGGCGAACCCGGCCTGCTTGAGCCCCTTGGCCACAAACGAGGAGATTTTGACGTCATCATCGACCACCAGCACGCGCATGCCGGCAAGCTGGAGCTCCGGCTTCGCTTCGGCGAGTCCGTTCTGGACGAGCGTTCAGCCAGGCCGGGACAAGCTTTGCGCTTTGTCTCTCGGCAGAGACCCGGGGCGGGAAAAAATGTCGTCGTCCACGATCCCCCCGCACGGGGAATGACGCCGATTCACCCAACGGCGAATCCCATGAAAACCTGCGTTCTCGTTCTCGCCTCGCGCTGCCGGTTCTCGCCTCAGGCCATGCACCAACCTACCGCGCCGAAAATATCATGCCGCGGCCTAGGCACGAAACGGCGTTTCGTGAGCAGTCGTTCCCATTTCTCCAAAGAAAAACCCCGGTAACCTTTCGGGTACCGGGGCTTATCTTTAAATGGAGCGGGCGAAGAGACTCGAACTCTCGACGTCTACCTTGGCAAGGTAGTGCTCTACCAACTGAGCTACGCCCGCAAAACAGGGTGTTAGAACTAGGTCGGGCGATATTTCCGTCAACTGCTATTTTAACGAGCCCGACGCCCTACTCTTTCAGCACCAGTCGATCGCCGTCTTCGTCCTTGCCGGGCGCAGGGGTGGATCCCGACCGGGAGCGCGGGCGCTTCTTCCCTCCCTCGCTGTAATAGGCGTAGTTGTTCGTGTAGTAGCCGTAGTCCTCGCCTGCGTTCAGGGGCACCTGGTTGAGAATCAGACCGAGCACCGGGGCCTTCAGTCCCGTGAGGATTTGCCGGGCGCGCTCGACCATGGCGGCCGGATTGCGGCGGTGCTGGACGAGGAGCAGGGCCCCGTCGACGGCGCTGGCGAGCACGCTGGCGTCGCTCACGCCGATGATCGGCGGAGAGTCAAAGATCACGCGGTCATACCGGCCATGCAGCTCGGCGATCAGGCTCTTCAGGCGCGGCCCGTGCACGAGCCCGAGAGTGAAACCCGGCTGTCCGCCACTGGGGATGAAATCGAGGTTCGGCGCGATCCCAGGCTGAATCACGGCCGCAAGGGTTTCGCGGCCCGCAAGCAGGTCGCCCAGGCCGGGTTGGCGCGGCCGGCCGCAGAGATGGTGCTGGGTGGGACGGCGCAGGTCAGAATCGATCAGCAGTACGCGCTCGCCGGCTGCGGCCATGGTCAAGGCCAGCCGCTGCAGGGTGGTCGACTTGCCCTCCCCCGGCCCGGCCGAGAAGATCGCAAAGCTCGCGGTCTGGCCCGGCTTCAGCATCAGGTTCAGGTTGGTGTGCAGGACGCGGTAGGGCTCGGATTCCGCCGGATCGTCACCAAAGGCGCCGCGGGTCACGGCGAGCGGGATGACCCCCAGGACCGGCAGGCCCATCCGCGCCTCGG
Source organism: uncultured Opitutia bacterium (assembly GCA_903925425.1). Classification (GTDB taxonomy): domain Bacteria; phylum Verrucomicrobiota; class Verrucomicrobiia; order Opitutales; family Opitutaceae; genus CAIYFD01. The sequence goes on from CAIYFD010000326.1 coordinate 10,132, forward strand.
CGTCGGCCACGCTGCGGAAGCTGCTGTCGAAATACTCGAGCGAGACGGCCACGCCGACGCCCAGCAGGCCGCCGAAGAACACGGCAAAAAGGGTGTTAAGCGGCCAGCTCGGCTTGCTCGGCGAGCGGGAGGGTTCCGCGGTGTTGAGGATCTCGATCGTGCGCTTGGGCTGCTGAAAATCGATCTCCCGCTGGCGGAGCAGCGCCTTGAAAGTCCTGAGCAGATTGCGGTCCTCGTCGAGCTTGAGGGTCGCATCGTTGAACGGGCGCATCCGGTCGCTGGCCGAGGCGATCTGGTTGTTGCCGGCGGTATCGAGCTGGCGGGTCAGCGTGGCGACGCCGGCCTCGGCGGTGCGGTAGGCGATGAGGAGGGACGACTCGTAGCCGTCGAGCAGCGCGCCGAGCTGCTCGGCGATCTTGTTGCGGTTGTCGACGGCGGAGACCAGGTCGCGGTGCGCCTCGCCGAGGCCGCTGCTGCGCAGGCGGGTCACGCTCTGGTCGGCCAAGAGGTAGGCCTGGCCGAGCTGGAGGATGTTGGCGTCACGGATCAGCTCGGAGTTGACCACGGAAAGCCGCCGGTCGCGCGGGATCGCCTTGAAGCTCTCGTATTCCGTTTTCCGGCGGTCGGCATCGATCTGCATCGCGATCAGCTGGCCCTTCATCACGCGCAGCGAATCGACATCGAGGTCGATCGTGCGCGCCGTGAGATCGATGCCCTGGATGTTGAGATCCTTGCGGAGCTTCTCAACCACGTCGCTCTGCTTCGCGACCGTCTCCTCCTGGGTCGCGAGCTGCTTCTTCAGCTCCGACACGCCCTCGCGCTGGGCCGAGGTGGCGAAGGCGATGCGGTCCTCGGAATAAACCCGGGCGATCTCATTGGCGATGGCGGCGGCGAGGACGCCGTCGCGCGCGTAGACATTGATGTCGATGACCGAGGAACTGCGCTGCGGGTCGATCCGGAGCATCTTGGCGATCAGGTAGGCGTAGCTCTGGCCGGAGGTGAGCGGCACGGGGCTGCCCAGCGAGGCGCCCAGCTTGGCGTTCAGGCCGAGGCTTTCGATGACCGGAGAGAGGATCTTCTCCGACTGGAGCGTCTTGAGCTGGTCCTGGAGATAATACGGGTCATAGCCCGCGACGGACTGGGCTTGGAAGAGCTTCACCTCGCCGTCGGGCTTCTCGACCCGGATCTTCGTGGTGCCGAGGTACCAGTTGGGCAGCAGGGCGGTGACCCCGAGCGTGGTGAGAACCACGACGGCGAAGATCAGCGCGATCAGCGCCAGCCGGCGACGGAGCAGGGAAAGAAAATCCGCGAACGAAGCGTTGAGCCGGCTGCTGGCGGGAGCTGAGACCATGAAGGGGCGCGGCGCCGGAAACCCGGCGGTTGCGGTCAGAACGTGTAGACCCCGTTCACGCCCCAGCGGCTGCGGTGCATGTCGCGGGAGGTGTCATCCGATGAAACGTTGTCGTGGTCGTAGGTCAGCGAGGCGGTCCAGTCCTTCTTCCCGTTCCAGGTCAGGGCGGCGCCCGCCCGGACCGTGCGGTCGTCGGCACTGGCGAAGCCGCGGCGCCCGCGGAGCTTGGAGGGCTCGTAGGTGAACGAGGTCGAGGCGGTGATGGCGGCGGTGACGGCTTGCTGCACGTTCACGAAGTAGCGGTTCACCTCGGTGTCCGTATAGGTCGTGACGTTCGAGGCCTCCTCCAGCGTGTAGACGAAGCCGGCGCTGACGAAGCTGCCCTTGGCGTAGTCGTACTTTCCGGTCAGTTCGGCAAACGGAACCGTGGTGCCGCGCTCGGAGGAGCGGGTCCGGCGTTCGAAGCCGAGGCGACCGGAAGCGGACACCTTCTCGGCGACATCATAATTGGCGCCGCCCAGGAAATAATTGGACTGCTTGTCCTTCGTCGCGCCGCCGCTGCGGTAGTCGACCGTTTGGTGGCGGTATTCGCCCGAGAGGCTGAGCTCGGGAAGGAATTGGAAGCCGGCGGCAAGGCCGTAGAGATTTTCGGCGCGGTCGAGGTTGTCCGCGAGCTTCGCGTTATCGAACTGGTACTTCGCGAGGCGGGTCTTGACGGTTACCTTGATCTTCGGGCCGGCGTCCGTGGTGAAAATGCCGTTGAGCTCGTTATTGCGCGAGGACTGGTCCGAGTTGACCGGGAGCCCAGCGAGCAGCGACTCGGGGTTGTGCTGGATCATGTAGGACTCCGTGACGTCGAGCGTCCTGGTCTTGGTGAACTGGTGGGCCACCCGGCCAAAAAACGCATGGCTGGCCAAGTCCTCGCTGCCGGGCCGGTCGGTGTAGTGGTCGAGGGACAAACCGTAGGACAGCGAGGCAAACGTCTGGTCGGTGAGGTTGGCGTTGTACGCGAGCTTCGGGGCGAGGTTGAAGACCAGGCTATCGATCGGGCTGGAGCCGGCGCCGAAAATATTGGTGTCGTAGGTGACGCCGCCCTTCACCGATGCGGTGAAGCTTTTGCCCTGATCCGCCTCTGGAATCGGCGCGTACACCGCGCGGGCCGTGGACGAAAGGCCGAGGGTGGCCGCCAACAACAAGGTGAGATTCTTCATGGACAAAAGCTTAGTCGCGCGGACGCGGAAACTAGGCGGCACCATGGGAATAGAGCAACTATTTTCCCCGAGGTACGGGCAGCGCCGGGTCCATCAGGACGTAGAGGTTTTCCACGACCTTTTGCGGCACGAGCGGGAAATTGGCGGGCATCCGGCCGGTCGCGAGGCCGGCATAAATCTGGCCCCATTCCCCGAAACGGTCTGAGGCCTCGCCCAACGCGGACGGGCCGGGGCCGCGGATCGCGAGTTCCGAGAAGTAGGGCCGGTCGAGGGTCCGCGGCGTCAGCAGCAGTTCGGCGATGGGCTGCTCGATGCCGATCGCGATGAAGTCGCGCAGGCGCGAGGGCTGGGCCCAGACACGCTGCCGCCCGTACCAGGCGGCGCCGGCCGGGATGTCGGCCATCACGCCGTACCGCCCCGTCACGCCCCGCACCTCGAGTTCCTGGCGCATGCCGATCAGGAGGCCCGGAAAATAGGGCGGGTAGCTGAAATGCAGCCGGCGCGGCTCAAGCGCATCGCGCACCAGCGGCAGGGCCTGCAGGCCAAGCAGGATGCCCGCCGCGAGCCGGGGCCAGGCGGCCATACCGGGGCTCGCCTCGAGCAGCACAAAAAAGAACCCGGCCCCAAAGATCATGATCAGCGGCGAGAGCCAGAACACCGGCAGACGTTCACCCTCGCCGGAATTGCAGAACGCGTGGGCCACGACCAGCGCGCCCAGCGCCGCGGTGAAGGCCCAGCGCAGGCGGTTCGCCGCCGGCGAACGGAACACGTAGATCCAGCCCGCGACGAAGAAGGCCGTGAGGAAGAGCCCGCCGCCGGCCCAGAGGCGCGACTTCACGTTGTCCTGCACGCTGGTCAGGGCCTTGTTGCCGAGCTTGTTCAGGTCCACCGCCGGCATCTCGGTGCTGCGGCGCGCGCGGAAGGTCGCCGGCTCGGCGGTCGGATCCCCCGCCTTGAGCGCGAGGTTTTGGGCGGCGAGCGCCACCGGGTTGCCAGTCAGGATCACATTGCGCGCCATCCATGGCCCGGAAACGAGCAGGAACCCGGCGGCGATGAGTGCCGTCGCCACGGTGCGGGCGCGGCCCCGGAACCTCCACAGCGCATAGCCGGCTGCCACCGGCAGGAGCCCGCCCGCCGCGTAATCCGCGAGGAAGAGCAGGCCGGTCAAGAGTCCGAGCCCGAGCAGGGGCCAGGTCGCCGCGGTCTCGCCGTCACCCGCCCGGTCCTCGGCCGCCAGCCAGAGCCGGAAGGCCCCCAGCGCGAGGATCATCAGCAGGGGCACGCCGTTGACCGCCACGACCTGCTGCCACGCCGAGATCGAGACCAGCAGCGCCAGCGACGCCAGCCAGCCGACCCGCAGCGAAAAGAGCCGGCGGCCCAGATCGAAGGTGAGCCACGCGGCGATCCAGAAGAGGACCAGGTTGAGGCCGAGCAAGAAGTAGTCCGCCCCAAAACCGTCGGGCGCGACCGGGATCCCGGTAAACCAGGCCTCGCGCCAGCCGGCCGGAATGATCGCCAGCGCGCCGGCGATCATCAGCGCATAAAGCGGCGCCTGGTAAAGCTCCGGGTACGGCTGCTTGGCATCGAAGGCCCGGCCTCTGGCTTTCATCACTGCCTCGACCTGCGGGTAGTTCACGAGCGTGGTAAAACCCGCGCCGGCGGCGACCTGCCGGCCGAGGTCGGCCTGCAGCAGCGTGACCTCCGTGAGGGGACCGTGGAACTGCTTCCACGCGACGAGCAGGGAGAGCAGCAGCCCGCCGAGCAGGACGGCCCCGAGCTTGATCCAACGCGCGCCCCCACCCTGTTCGAGCCAGTGATAAAGTTCCTGCAGCGAACGCGGCCGGTTCATCGGTCGGTCACGTCGAGCTCGGGCCACTGGGCGATCTTGCGGTGCAGCGTGCGCCGGCTGATGCCCATCATCGCAGCCGCCTTGGTGCGGTTGCCACGGGCCTTGATCAGCGATTCGCGCACCAGACGCTTCTCGTTCTCCTCGACGGAAAGGGGCCCGGCCGACCCGGGCGCGGGGGCCGGTGCGCCCGAAGCGGGGCCGGCGGCGCCGCGGAACTTCGGGTCGAGGTCGAACTCGCTGAGGCTCGTGCCCCGGTTCAGCACCACGGCGTTTTCGCAGAAGTTGCGCAGCTCGCGGATGTTTCCCGGCCACGTGTAGGCCTGCAGCGTGTGCAGGGCGCCGGGCTCGAGGGTCAGCACCGGCCGGCCATTTTCCTCGGCGAAATGCTTCAGATAGTGCGCCAGCAGCATGGGCACGTCCTCCGGGCGCTCCCGCAGAGGCGGCATGGTCAGGCGGACGACGTTAAGGCGGAAAAAGAGGTCCTCGCGAAACTTCCCCTCGCGCACCAGCTGGTCGAGGGTGCGGTTGGTGGCCGCCACGAGGCGGACGTCGAGCTCGATGGGTTTGGAACCGCCCACCCGCTCGATCGCGCGGGTCTCGAGGAAACGCAGCAGCTTCACCTGGGTGGAGGCGGAGATCTCGCCGATCTCATCGAGGAAGAGCGTGCCGCCGACAGCGGACTCGAAACGCCCGATGCGGCGCTCGGTCGCGCCGGTGAACGAGCCGCGCTCGTGCCCGAAGATCTCGCTCTCCAGCAGGCTCTCGGAGAGCGCCGCACAATGGACCGCGACGAACGGGCCACGCGCGCGGGTGCTCGCCTGGTGCACAGCCTGCGCGATCAGTTCCTTGCCGGTGCCGGATTCGCCCTCGATCAGGATCGTGGCGCGCGAGGGCGCGACGAGTTTCACCTGGTCGATCACGGCCTGGAGCTTCGGTGAGTGGCCGATGATGCCCTCGAAGCTGAATTTTTCGTCGAGCCGCTCGTGCAGCTGCTGCACCTCGGCCTCGAGCGTCCGCGACTTCAGCGCCCGCTGGATGAGCACCTCGAGCCGCTCGATGTTCACGGGCTTCGTCAGGAAATCGACCGCGCCACGCTTCATCGCCTCGACGGCGCTCTCGACGTTGCCGTAGGCGGTCATCATCAGCACCGCCGGCTTGTTTGGCAGTGCCAGGGCCTTGTCGATCACCTTGAGCCCGGATTTGCCCGGCATGCGCAGGTCGGTCAGGATGACGTTAAACTCCTGGGCCTCCATGAGGTTGAAGGCCTCGTCCGCGCTGCCCGCCACCGACACGTCATAGCTCTCCTGCAGGGCCTGTTGCAGGCCCTCGCGGGTGTGCTTCTCGTCGTCGACGATCAGAACGCTGGGCACCATGGCCCCATTCACACGGCGCGACGCGCGCCGGTCAAGCCCGGTGGACCTTACTATTTGGCCGGCTCGGACTTGGGAGCCGGCTTGGAGTCGGCCGCGCCCGGACCCTCCACCGTGAGGGCGAGGCGGTCCAATTCCCGGGCCAGCGCACTGAGCTGGATGCTCATCGGGCTGAGCCCCTCGGTCAGGGCGATGAACTTGTCGCGCCGCACGAGGAGAAGGGTCTTGGTCATCGCCTTCTGTTTTTCATCCAGGGAGTAGTTCGTGACGTAATTGTCCAACCGGTTGTTGACGGAAAGCATCCGGGCCACGTCGTTCAGCGGCTGGCGTCGGAGACCCTCGATTTCACCTTCGCTGAGCGGCCTCGGCTCGGACGACTTGTCGGCCACGTGGGCGTCGCCCCCCTTGGTGTCCGCCGGCCTGTTGTCGCCGCCCCTGCCCTCAGGGCCCCGACCACCGGGGCCGCCGCGACCATTGAATCTCCGTTGGTTCTCGGTCCACACCTCGAGCTGTTTGGGCCTCAGGAGCGCGGTGAAGTCCGCGTCAAAATCGCTGTCGAGACCCGCGACGCCCTTGCGAAAGACCTCACTGCCCGCGCTGACCTGCTTAACCAAGGTGACAAAATCAGCCCGGGGAGGACCCCGCCGGGCCGGAGTCGGCCCCGCCTTGGAATCGCCCACGCCGAGCACGACGGGCGGCGGCGGAACCGGCTGGACGCTTTCCGTCCAAAGCCGGGCCCCAAAGCCGGCCGCGAACACGGCGACCGTGAAGAAAACAATCAGTAGGCGCTGGTTCATTGCCTCAGACCGAAATATTGGGACTCCGCCGTGAGCGGCTCCCATTGGGCGAGGTTCGTCTCGTCCTGCAACCGGGTTGAGCGGTCATGAAAATAGAACACGGCCGCGAGGCAGAGGGCCAGGGTCGCACTGCCCAGCGCAAGTTGTCCCACCCACAAGGGGCGCTCGAAACGCGCCCGCACCGCCAGCATCACCCGGTTGGCAAATCCCAAGCGCAGCTGGTCGGCCGCGACCTCGTGCAGCTCGCGCCACGCCTCTTCCGACGGCCCGCGGCTCACGTGCAGCACCCGACCGGCAAAGTCACCCCGCAACTGGTCGGCGCCGCGCTGCTGCAGCAGGTGCCAGGCATTGGATTCGTCTTTCATGATTCGTGTTCGCTTTTCGGTTGGTAGAACTCACGCAGGCGTTCCCGCGCGCGGTACAGCCGGGCCTTCACCACCACAACGCTCGTACCGGTGATTTCCGCCATCTCGACCTGGCTGCGACCCTCCTGCGCGAGGGCCAGCAAGGCCCTTTCCGCCGGTCGCAGGCGCGACAGGGCGTGCCGCAGGGCGTCGAGCTCCTCCGAGTCCACGGCCCCCGCGGGCTCCGCCACCTCGGAATGCTCGGCCGCGAACGGCACGAAGATCCGCCGCAGGCGTTCCCGCCGCAGGTGGTCGATGCAGACATTCCGGGCCAGCCGGAAGAGCCAGGCCTCGAACTGCGCCGGCGCCTGCAGGCCGGCGATAGCCCGGACCATCTTGATGAAAACCAGCTGACAAAGATCCTCCACGCAGTCGCTCCGGCCCGTGACCACATAGACAAACCCCGCAACCCGCCGCTGGTAGGACACGATCAGCTCGCGCAGGGCGGACTGGTCGCCCTGCTGTGCGGAGCGCACACTCGCTTCGAGTGTGCTGGTTTGCGTGGTTTCCATACCTAGTCATGGGAAGTTAGCGGCTTGACGGACGAGACTGCCCCGAGTTGCGGGGTTTTTTGCTAGCCGAACCGCTACTTTCCCTCTGACATCTGGTCCCATCACCCCCATGACTCAAGTTCGATCCGAGCGCCGACCCCTCTTCCGCAATGCCTTCATTGCCGGGCTCTTTCTAGCCTTGCTGGCGGGCTGTGCCTCCAACCCCGGCCACAAGACGACCGTCATCGGCAAGGTCGCCGCGGACGAGGAAACCCGCCCGGTGGCCATGCTGGGGGAGGAAAAGTTCTTCGGCGGCCAACTTAACGCGGTTGTCACGGTCAGCCAGGGCCTCGACGGCCTCACGCGCCGCGGCGGCTGGCGCACCCTCGGGCGCACCCGGGCCGATGCCCCCGATCTGCAGGACGTCTTCAGCCGCGAACTCAACGACCCGGAGAAAAACGACATTGGCCAGACCATCAATAAAATGGTGGCCCTCCAGGTCACGGGCAGCCCGCTGCCCCCGGTTTTGCTGCGCGTGCAATTGAGCAACAGCGGGGCCGATCCCGTCGAGGTGGCCATCGATCTCTTTAAGTCCTACCTCGGCGACTTCGCCGTGCGCCCGACGTCTGTCACCGTGCCGGCCGCTGGCCGCGCCAGCCCCGAGGGCATGTCTTCCCGGCTGGGAGTCACCTCGAATGAGATTCCCGTGACCCTCACCCTGACCGTGGGTGGCAAAACCGAGAGCCACATCATCATGGTGAAGAACGTCGTGGTGGATCCCGCTCCGGCTCCGGCCAAGAAGTAGGCGCGGTAGGGCGGGTCACTCCGTGACCGCCACGATGATAATCTGAACGGCGGCGAGCGGAGGCGCCGCCCTGCCGGGATTCCCGCCTCAGCTCGCCAGCATCCGCACGCGGCGGTCCTTGCGCGGGAACTGCAGGGTGACGACCGTGCCAACGCCTTCCTTGCTTTCCACGCCGACTTGCCCGCCGTGGCTGCGCATGATGCGGCGCACGATCATGAGGCCCAGCCCGTGACCGCCGGCCTTGGTGGTGTGGTACGGCTCGAACAGCCGCAGCAGGTCCTCCTGCTTGATCCCGGATCCACTGTCCGCGAACAACAGATAGACCGAGTCGTCGTCCGACCGCGAACGGATGCGGAGCCGCCCGCCCGGCTGCATCGCCTCCATCGCGTTCTTGTTCACGTTGAAAAATACCTGCTTGAGCTGGTTGCGATCGGCCATGATCAGCGGGAGCGCGTGCGGCGTCTCCGCCTCCACCGCCACGCCGCGGTCGGCAAACTCCTGCTGCTGGAAGCGCAGCACCTCGGCGAGCACCTCCGAGACATCGGTCTCGGCGAGGTCGGGGGGGCGCGGCCGGATCGCCTCAAGGAAATTGCTGATGATGCCGTCGAGCCGGCGCACCTCGTCACGACAAATCCCGACGGACGCCGAAAGGTCCTCGATGTCCTTGCCCGCCTTCAGCTTCTTGAGCTTCCGCTCCAGGAGCTGCAGGTGGATCGTCAGCGAATTGAGCGGATTGCCGAGTTCGTGGGCCACCCCGGCCGCGAGCAGGAGGATCGATGACGTGCGCTCGTCCTCGATGCGCTGCTCGGTGCTGCGCTTGTCGCCGGTGATGTCGGACAGGATGACCACATGCCGCGGCGGGCCGCTCCGGCCGTCGGGATGAAAGGGCACGAGGTTCAGCCGCACCGTCCGCGGCTCCGGGTAGGTCAGCTCGAATTCGCGGGCGACCACGGGCAAGGCGCCGCCCTCGGACACCTCGTCGCCAGCGGACAGGCTCGGCAGCAAACCGGGCACCAGCCGCCAGAGCGTCTGACCCGCCAACTCGTCGCCGCCGACCGCGATCAGCCGCTCTGCGGCCGTGTTGGCGTACTCGATGGTACCGGCGCCATTGATCACGAGCACGCCCTCCTGGAGCGTGTTGAAGACCTGCTCGAAGATCCCGCGCTCCCGGGCGAGGCGCTGGACCAGGTTCGCCAAGTTGACTGAATCCAACGAATCCAGCCGGCCAAGGACGCGATCGAGGGAGGAGTGCTTCTTGCCGGCCATGGGCGGGGGTTTTGGTGGAGGTGAAAGACGGGGTCAATCATCCCCCGGCGCCTGTCACTCCGCCAAAAAGTCCTGCTGCCCCGGATCAACCCGCCCGGCGAGGAGCTTGCGCAGGAAAAGCTCCCGGTGCTGCGGGCAGCGGCCGATCCGCAGCACCGCATCGCGGTGATCGTCGGTCCCGTAACCCTTGTGGCGGTCAAAACCGTAGCCGGGGTATTTCACGGCCAGCTCGGTCATCAGCCGGTCGCGAGTCACCTTCGCCACGATCGAGGCCATCGCAATGCAGAGCGAGCGGGCGTCGCCGTTGACGAGGCCGGTGTGCGGGTACGGGAAGTGGCGGAGGGGCAGGCCGTCGACCAGGATGCGGGCGGAGACCGTCGGCTGGAAATTCGCGATCTCGTCGGCCGAGGAAAACAGGTCAGGCTCGGTCTTCCGGGCAAAGGCGTCCGGCGGATAGATGCCCTCGAGCGCACGGCGCATCGCGAGCTTGGTCGCCCCGAGGATGTTGAACTGCTCGATCTCCTCCACCCCGGCCACGCCGAAGTGCGCGTGGATCTGGCCGGTGGCGGCCAGTTCCTCGAACTCGGCCCAAAGCTCCTCACGCTGGGCCGCCTCGAGTTGCTTCGAGTCGTTAACCCGGCCGCCGCGGCCCACCGCCCAGCGGCCTTCGAGGAATTCCCGCGTGACCAGCACGGCCCCCGCCACCACCGGGCCGGCCAGCGCGCCGCGCCCGGCCTCGTCCACGCCGATCAGGCCGAAGACACCCTCGATCTGCTTGAGGTCGAACCCGCGGAGCTGGCGGCGCTTCGGCATGGGCGAATGAGGCCGCTCAGAGGTGCTTGAACTCGGTCTTTTCCCGCGGCACGGGCAGCGGGAGTTCGTCAAGCTTGCCTTCGGCCAGCACGACCTCGTAAGCCGTGCGGAAATGGAGCTTGGCGAAGTCGCCCAGCGCGCGCGCGCCGAACTGCCGCATGATCTCCGCCGCCTGCACCTTCACCTGCGCGCTGGCGCCTTTCTGCAGCTTGGCCCCGAATTTCTGCGAGAGTGCGTGCATCTGGCGGACGTACTCGGCCCGGGCCACGATGGAGGCAGCGGCGACCACCGGGTCCTCTTCCGCCTTGGTGCGCATCCGAAGATCAAAGCCCTCCGGCCGCAACTTCTTCAGCTCACGCTGCACGAGCGGCTGCTCGCTGAACTGGTCGAGCAAACCCCACGGCACGGTCTTGCGGTCGAGCGCGTTTTTCAGCGCCGTGGCGTGCTGCCACGCGAGGAGCTTGTTCAGGCTCTGGTACGGCCGGCTCATCAGCTCGTTATACCGGGCCATGGTGTGACAGAAGCAGGTCTCGGCCACCGCGCCCTTGGTCGTGCGGATCAGGCGGTCGAGTTCGAGAATCTTGCTTTCGGCCATCTTTTTCGAGTCCTGCGCGCCGGCCTTGCGCCAGGTCTCGATGGCGTCCTTGTCGGCGATCACCGTCGCCGCAATCACGGGACCGAAGAAGTCGCCCTTGCCGCTCTCGTCGAGGCCCGCGTGCGACTCAAACCAGTCAGGATGCAACACTTCGTCATAGCCGAGCTTCGCCGCGCCCGTGATCTCGGGTTCGATCACGTCGCGCACGAAGTCCTCGGTACCCTTGCCGGCGATGACGACCTTCCCGCTGGTGTACGCGCTGACGTTCACCTTGAGGTGATCGGCCCGATAGGCGAAGCGGGTGTAGCCCACCTCGAACGGGGTCCAGCCCTTCGCCGCGAGCAGCGCGCCGAGTTTCGCCATCTGCTCGTCGGTGAGCTTGACGGTGTAGGAGGCGATTTTCTTCGGCTGGTCTTCGTCTCCAGCGGTCGGCTTGGGCATGGGTCCATGGCCACAAAAACCGCGAGCTGACTCAATGGTGAATTGCGGGATGGCCGCAAAAAGGCGCAAGAGGCGCAAAAACGGAACGAACCCCCTGAGATTTTGCCACCGCGGCACCGAGACGCAGAACCCCGCCTTTTGGTTTGGGTTCCAAACCCCAAATCATTTGACCTCGGTGTCTCTGCGGCTCTGTGGCGAAATCTTCCGTGCGCCTCCTGCCTTTTGGCGGCCAAAGGAATTCCGTGACGATTGGTTGCGGCTTTATCACGTCGTCTCTTTTCGTGGTGTCCGTGGCCAAGTCCCCCACTCAACTCATTGCCGCAAAAACCCGCTTCCGGCGGGCGCTGCTGGACTGGTATCGCGCCCACGCCCGGCCCCTGCCGTGGCGGGAGGCGCCGTCGCTCTACCGGACGGTGGTGAGCGAGTTCATGCTCCAGCAGACGCAGGTGAAGACGATGCTGCCCTATTTCGCGCGCTGGCAGACGGAGTTCCCCAACTTCGCAGCGCTGGCCGCCGCGCCTGAGTCGCGCGTGCTGCGGCTCTGGGAGGGGCTCGGGTACTACTCCCGCGCCCGCAATCTGCACCGTCTCGCCCGGGCCATCGCCGATCTGCCGTCTCCGCCAACGACCCCGGCGGAATGGCGCGAGCTGCCGGGAGTCGGCCCATACACCGCCGCTGCGATCACCAGCATTTCATTCCGCGCGCCGGTCGCCTGCGTCGACGGCAACGTGGTGCGCATCCTCGCCCGGCTCACCGCCAACCCAAAGCGCTTCCCCGATAGCGCGACCGCCGCGAAGGTCTTCACTCCGCTCGCCAATGCGCTGCTGAATCCGGCCGATCCCGGCGACCACAACCAGGCCATGATGGAACTCGGCGCCACGATCTGCGCGCGCCAGAACCCACGCTGCGGGGAGTGCCCCGTAAAATCTTTCTGCGCCGCCGCCAAGGCCGGCGCCCCGGAGAAATTTTCCCGCTTCGCCGCCAAGCAGATCGAAAAGCGCGACGTCGTCCGCGTGTGGTGCCGCCGCGGCCAGACCCTCCTGCTCCACCGCGCCTCCGCCACCGCGCGCCGCCTCGCCGGCCAGCATGAACTCCCAACTGCGGAGCAATTTGGATTGCCCGCGACGGTGGTCAGCGGCGGGAAGCTGCTCGGCCAAAAGACCCGCAGCATCACGCGCTACCGGATCCGCGAAACCATCCACGCGTGCAAACCACCGGCTGACTCTTTCCCCGCCGGCCTCGTCTGGGTCCCACTCACCGAGCTGGAACACCTCACCCTCTCCGGCCCCCACCGCCGTTGGGTCACGGAGCTGCTGTCGGCAACGTGACCTCGTAGATCCTCAACCGGGCGGGCACGCGGACCGGCTGGGACAAGCCACGCACATTCGCGAGTTCCCAAGCCAACCAGCCTGGTTCCCACTGCGTGGCACCTGATGCCTCAAGGTCGCTCGCGGCCCACGGCCTGACCGCCACGACATCGACCAAAGCAAGGGCGATCCCGTCCGGATCCTCAGGCATCCGCTCCGCATCCAAGCGATGCCGATTCTGTACGATCAAAAGATCCTTCAGCGGCAACGACTCCGGACTCCAACGGCGAATCTCCAGCCGCTTCGTCCCTGCCACCATCAAGTCTCCGGCCGGGAACACGACAGATAGAGCCTTCACCTCAAATCCCTCCGGTGGGTTCCGTGGGCAGACAATCCGATGCTTTCCATCCGCTTTTCGCGTCTTTCAGGTGTTTCGTGGGCCAATCCGATCCCGCCCTATCCGATCAATTCCTCGATCCGCTCCTTCGAGGCCCGCACGCCCTCGACCTTCACGCGAGGGCTAAGCTCGAGGGTGAGCAGGTGCTCGGGACGCCAGAATTCGCTCACCATCTTGAAGTCGATCTTGCCCGAGCCGACCGGCTGGTGGTCGCGGCCCTCGGCGTCCACATCGTGCAGGTGGAAGCCGATCGTGCGGGCGGCCATCTTCTGCAGGTGGTCGCGGTGCACCAGCGTGCCCATGGACTCCTTGATGTCGGCATGGCCGGTGTCGTGCCAGTAACCGGCCGCGGCGGCCGGCGGCAGGCCCTCGACAAACGCCGGGTAGTCGGCATCGAGCGGCAGTTCGTCGAACGCCTCGCGGTTCTCGAGCCCGAGCTTCACGCCCTTCTCGGCGGCGTAGCCCAGCACCTCGTTGATGCTGGCCTTGGTACGCTCCCAGTACGGGCCCATCCGCTGGCGGATCTTCACCAAGGATTTCTCGAGCAATGCCCGGTACGCGGGATCCTCGGTCAGCACCTTGCCCGGGTGGGCCTCGGCGTACTTCTCGAGCGGGCGCGTCGGATTGAACCAGAAGAATCTCACGCTGCCGAGGTGGCAGACCACGACCTTGGCCTTCACTTGGTGCGCAAAGTCGATCGTGCGCTTCGTGTGGCGCAGCCACTGGTCGTGCTCGCGCGGGTCTCCCGCTGAAGGCTCGAAGAGGTTCGGCGCGGCGCTCATCACCCCGGTCGGCAGCGGGCAGAAGTTGTGGACCGACGCGACCTTGATCACGCCCTCCTCCACGGCCTTGAGGATGCCCGGCACCAAGGTGATGCGGATGCCGTGGCTCAGCTCCACATGCCCGAAGCCGAGCGCCGCCATCTCCGTCAGCATCATGTAGCCATCCTGATGCCTCGGGGAGCACCAGCAGGTGGATAGAGACAGGAGGGGTTTCATGCCGCAGGAAAAACAAAGAGCCGCGGATCCGGAAAACTCCAAGTCCCAAAAAGTTTTGGGATTGGCGCAGTCAGCAGCCAAACCCGACCCGGACTTTTTAACCACGGATTACCCGGATGGCACGGATGGGAACTTAATCCCCCGGCAATTTCACAGGAGAACGCGGAGGTCGCGGAGAATGCCGGAATGAAATCCTCCCCTTCCTCCGTGCCCTCCTGTGAAACCGGTTCGAATGCGTGGGTTCGAATCCGTGCCATCCGGGTAATCCGTGGCTAAAAAATCCGGCGGCCGGACACAAAAAAACCGCGCCCGGAAAGGGCGCGGTTCAAAGTGAGGGGCGTCAGCCTTATTCGGCGTAACGGCGGCGCAGCATCTGGGTGAAGGCCGCGACCTTGTTCTTCCGGCGGCGCTTCTCGCAGGGCTTCTCGTAGTAACGCTTGGCGCGGACACCCTTGATGATGTTCTCGCGGTCGAGCTTCTTCTTCATCCGGCGCAGGGCGCGGTCGATGGGCTCGTTCTTGCGGATCTTGATTTCGATGGACATTGGGACGTGGCGTCGGGACGGGTTTTCGGAAGGAAAAGCTGGTTACTACGCCGGTCCGGGCAGCCGCCGTCAATGGTGTTTTTGCACTCCTGAAGCTGACCCGTATCCGCGTCTTTTCCCTCGCAAGCAATCGCCCCTGCGCTGAAGCATGGCTGCAAGCCGACGGCTTTAGCCGTCCGTCGGCCAGAACCCCTTCCCCCTCCCGGAAAGGCCATTACGCCCTTCCGCGAGCCCGAGATCGCTCACCCCATGAATCATCGTGTCTCCCCCGCTGCCCGTCCCGTGCCGCGCTCCGCGTCTGGCCCAAGCAGGCACTTTCTTCGCGCCGGCGCGCTCGCGCTGCTGCTGGCCGCCACCGGCGCCCGCGCCGAGATCGGCAAGATCCCGGAGGGGTTCACCCGCCTCTTCAATGGCAAGGACCTAAAGGGCTGGCATGTCAGCCGCACCGCCCACCACGGCACCACGCCGAAACTGACTATCAAGGACGGCGCCGTCACCATCACGCAGCAACCCTTCGGCCAGGGCGGGATCCTGCTCACCGACAAGAAATATCAGGACTTTGAGTTTTACGTGGAGACCGACATCAAGCCGGGCTTCAACAGCGGCCTCTTTTTCCGGTCGACCGAGGAAGGCTCGGCCTACCAGGTCGAGCTCGACGCCGGCGCGGGCAACAATGGAAACCTGCTGGGAGAGCAGCTGACGCTGACCCGCCCCACCGAAAATCTCGTCCCCGCCGATCAGCGCGTCACCGTCGCCTCGGTCTGGAACAAGGACGGCTGGAATTCCTACCGCCTTCGCTGCGAGGGAGAGAAGCCCCACCTCACTTTCTGGGTGAACGACAAAAAGATCTGGGAGTACCAGCTCACGACGAACGACAAGCCAGGCGGTGCGACCGACGGCTACATTGCCCTGCAGTTCCACTTCCTCACCGCCCTCGGGCCCTCGACCATGGTGATGCCCCTCTCGTACGGCACCCCCGGCAAGGGCATCGGTTTCCGCAACATGGCCGTCAAGGAGCTGAACAAAAAATGAAGCCCCTCCTCTTCCCCCTCCTGGGCTTCAGCGTTCTCGGGGCCATCGGCGCTCCAGCTCCGGAGCCGACCACCCGCAACGGCATCGGCATGGAATTCGTACTCATTCCCGCGGGCAAGATGACCATGGGCCGGTATAATCCCAATGTCATCACCCTGCCAGCTCCCGCCGTTCCTCGTGGCGGCGTAGCCCCAACCCCCGCGCCCGCCGCTGCCCCGACGACTCCACCTCCGGTCACGGCCGGCGTCCCCGGCAGCGCCGCTCCGGCCGCTCCCGCCACCGCCGCTGTCCCCCAAGGCGGTGGTCGCGGTGCAGGCGGTGCCGCCCGCGGACCGGCCTGGACTCCGGAGCAATTCAAACTCGCGGAGGAACTCCTGAAGCAGGACATCATCGAGGGTTTCAAGGTCGCGCTGCCCAAGGCCTATTACATCGGAAAGTACGAGGTCACGCAGGGTGAGTGGAAAAAAGTCATGGGCAGCAACCCCTCCGTCTTCCAAGGCAGCAAGGTCACCGACGAAGCCGACCGTCACCCTGTGGACAGCGTCTCGTGGGCCGATGCGCAGGCCTTCATCAAGAAGCTGAATGCGCTGGAAAAAACCACCGCCTACCGCCTGCCCACCGAGGCCGAATGGGAGTACGCTGCCCGCGCCGGCGCCGAGGAAGCCCCCATGATTCCCGGAGAACAGGTCGGCGTGGCCTACGTCAACACCAAGGGTCCCTCCTCGGTCGTCGGCGGCAACCGCAAGCCCAACGCCTTCGGCGCCTACGACATGATCGGGAATCTCTGGGAGTGGGTGCAGGACTTCTACAACGAGAAGATCGTCCCCGACGCCGTGCCGCCCAAGCGGGGCACCCAGCATGTGCTGAAGGGCGGCAGCTTCCTCTCGCACGTCAAGAACCTCGGCTCCTCCGTCCACGCCGGGGGCCCTGGCGACCCGCTCACCACGGGCTTCCGCCTCGTCAAGGAAGTGCGGTGAGGCCGGATGATAGGGTTCCCTCGACGAGGCGACCGCGATGATCCATCGATCCCGGCCGGGTCGTCGACCCGGCCCTACCTTCGGTCAGGACGACGAGCGGCAGCAAAAGCCCTTGCTCCGCACCGCGGACGCCGTTGCTTCAACGTGTGCCGTCAGCTGACAAGAATTTCGTCCATCTCCATGTCCACAGCGACTACTCCCTGCTGGACGGCGCATGCCGGATCGACCGGTTGATGGATCGGGCGGTGGAGCTCGGCATGCCGGCCCTCGCCCTCACCGACCACGGCAATCTCTACGGCGCGATCGAGTTCTACAACACCGCCAAGTCCAAGGGCATCAAGCCACTGATCGGCTGCGAACTCTACCTCGTCGAGACCTCGCGCCTTGAGAAACACGGCCGGTCCGACGAGGGAAAGTCCATCTTCCACCTCGGACTTCTCGCGAAGAATCTCCAAGGCTACCAGAACCTGCTCAAGCTGGTGTCCGACGCCCACCTCCGCGGTTTCTACTACAAGCCGCGCACCGACCTCGAGACCCTCGCCAAGTTCTCCGGCGGCCTCATCGGCTTCTCCGGCTGCCTCGCCTCGCTCGTGCCACAGCACCTGCTGCACGACCGCTACGAGGACGCCCGCAAGGCCTGCGGTCGCTTCGTCGAGATCTTCGGCCGCGAGAACTACTTCATCGAGATCCAGGACCACGGCATTCCCGAGCAGGTGAAAATCATTCCCGGCCTGCTCAAGCTCGCCGAGGAATTCAACCTGAACGTCATTGCCACGAACGACGTTCACTACGTCTGCGCCCAGGATCACGGCCCGCACGACGCCATGCTCTGCATCCAGACCGGCGCCAAGATCGAGGATCAGAACCGCATGCGCTTCGACAGCCAGCAGTTCTATCTGAAGTCGCGTGACGAGATGGCGAAACTCTTCATCGAGGTGCCGGAGTCCGTCACGAACACCCAGCTCGTGGCCGAGATGTGCGACCTCACGATTCCCTTCCCCAAGGGCAGCGAGCGCTACCCGAAATACCCGCTGCCGCCCGAGGTGAAGACCGACCGCGCCGGTTACCTCCGCGAGCTCTGTCTCGGGGGCCTGAAGGACCGCTACCAACTCGAATACCATACCGCCGCCGAGCCGGGCCTCACCAAGACGCTCAGCGACCGGATCGACTTCGAGCTCTCGATCATCGCCAAGACCGGGTTCATCGACTACTTCCTCGTCGTCTGGGATTTCATCGCCTGGGCGAGAAAGCAGGGCATTCCCGTCGGCCCCGGCCGCGGCTCCGGCGCCGGCTGCCTCGTCGCCTACGTCCTCGGCATCACCAACCTCGACCCGCTCCGCTTCAAGCTGCTCTTCGAGCGTTTCCTCAACCCCGAGCGCGTCTCGCCGCCCGACTTCGACATCGACTTCTGCATGCGCCGCCGCAGCGAGGTCATCGACTACGTCCGCCGGAAATACGGCAACGACTGCGTCGCGAACATCATCACCTACGGCACACTCGGGGCGAAGATGGTCATCCGCGACGTTTCGCGGGTCCATAACCTGCCCTATGCCGACGCCGATCGGCTCGCGAAGATGGTGCCCGACGAGCTCAACATCACGCTCGAGTCCGCCCGCGACAAGTCCGCCGAGCTCCGCGAGGAGGTCACGAAGAACCCCGTCGCAAAAAAGATTTTCGAGCAGGCGCTCGTGCTCGAGGGCATGGTCCGCAACACCGGCAAGCACGCCGCCGGCATCATCATCACCGACCGCCCCCTCGAGGAGTTCGTCCCGCTGACCGAGCAGGAAGGCGACGTCACCGTGCAGTACGACATGAACGCCGTCGGCAAGCTCGGCCTGCTGAAGATGGACTTCCTCGGGCTGAAGACCCTCACGGTCATCGCCGACGCGGTGGACAACATCCGCCGCACCGCCGACCCGGCGTTCGACATCGAGAAAATCCCGTTCGAGGACCCGAAGACTTTTGCGCTGCTCAACTCCGGCCGCACCACCGGCGTGTTCCAGCTGGAATCCGGCGGCATGCAGAACCTCTGCCGCCAGATCGGGCTCTCCACGATCGATGAGATCGTCGCCCTCATCGCCCTCTTCCGCCCCGGCCCGATGGAGTGGATTCCCGACTATGTCCGCGGCAAGAAGGACCCGAGCACCGTCACCTTCCCCCACCCGCTGCTTGAGGAGGTGTGCCGCGAGACCTACGGCGTGATGGTCTATCAGGAGCAGGTCATGGAGGCCGCCAAAATCATCGCCGGCTACACGCTCGGCGGCGCCGACATGCTCCGCCGCGCGATGGGCAAGAAGGACGAGAAGGCCATGGCCGACGAGCGCGCGAAATTCGTCGAGGGCGCCAAGCGCGTGAACGACATCAACGAGAAGACCGCCAACTCGATCTTCGACATCCTGAACAAGTTTGCCGGCTACGGCTTCAACAAGTCGCACTCCGCCGCCTACGCCATCCTGAGCTACCAGACCGGTTTCCTGAAGGCGAACTACCCGGCGCAGTTCATGGCCGCCATGCTCAGCTCCGAGCTCGGCAACTCGGAAAAAGTCTCCCATTTCGTCGCCGAGTGCGAGGCCATGGGCCTGAAGGTCCTCGGGCCGGACGTGAACGAATCGCGGGAAATGTTCACCCCGGTGATTTCGGCGACTGCTGAAACCACCGCCAGCCGCCGACCCGACGCCGGACGGCATCTGACCATCCGTTTCGGTCTGGCAGGAATCAAAGGGGTCGGTGAACTCGCCGGCAAAAAGATCCTCGAGGAGCGCGAGACCAACGGCCCGTACGTCGACTTCGCCGACTTTGTCCGCCGCGTCGACGGCCGCGCGATCAACAAGCGCGTGCTCGAGCACCTCGTGAAGACCGGCGCCTTCGACTTCAGCGCCGCCGCGCGCAAGGGCCTCTTCGACGGCATCGACGCCGCGCTCGCCGGCGCCGCCGCCCAGGCCCGCGACAAGGCGGCCGGCCAGCACAGCTTCATGGACATGCTCGGCGAGGAGCCCGGCGCTGCACCGGCCACCGCTCCACGCCCAACGCTCAACGCGGCAGTCTCAACCCAGAACTCAGAACCCAGAACCCTCCACCCCGCCGTGGATTTCACGGCGGCGGAGCGCCTCGCCTTCGAAAAGGAACTCCTCGGCTTTTACGTCACCGGCCATCCGATGAACAGTTACATCGGGGTCACCGAGGCGATCGACTCATTCCCAGTCGACGCCCTCCTACGGCAGCCGGATCGCACCGAGTTCCGCCTCTGCGGCATTGTGAGCAACATCACCAAGAAGCTCGCGAAGAAGGATAACCGCCCCTGGGCCGCCTTCACGCTCGCGACGCGCAATGCCGCCCTGCCGCTCAACATGTTCGCCGACGCGTATGCCGCCTACGGCACCGTCCTCGCCGAAAACGCCGTCGTCCTCGTGCAGGGCAACATCATCGCCGGCAACGAAGGCCCCCGGATCAACGTGAAGGAATGCTATCCGCTCGATGCCCAGGTCGCCGGCCTCGTGCGCAAGATCCTGTGGATCCTCCATCCCGCGCATCCCGAGGTCCCTGACTTCCTCCGGCAGCTGCGCGAGACGCTCAACGGCCAGCCGGGCGACACCCGCGTGGAATTCGCCTTCCTCTTCGAGGACCGGGTCGCACCCGTCGGCGAAGCCAGCAGCGCCCTGAGCTGGAAGCTCAACGGCACCACGCTCCAAAAACTCCGCGCCCACCCCGCCGTCGCCGGCCTCCGCTTCGAAACCCGCCGCCTCGAACTCAAGCAGGACCGCCGCTGGGGGAAACGCGGCTAGGCCCGAACGGCAGGACTGGCCCGCTGATCCCGCCGGGGTCTTTCCGTTCCTTTCGGGGTTGCGAATGCTTGCCGTGGGCGGGCTCGAACGATTTCATGGCTCCCTTCCATGTCCGACATCGCCGCCCTGAACCACGCCGCCAGCATCCTCGCCAAACTTGCCCCCGGCGATCGGGCCGACACCGCCCTGCGCGGCTACTTCGAGGCGCACCGCTATCTCCAGCCGTCCGCCCGCCGTGCGGTCAGCCATGCCATCTTCGTCTATTTCCGCTGGATCTCCTGGCTCGATCCCAAGGCTTCTGCGCAAAAACGCCTCGAGCAGGCCGACGACCTGCAGAAGCGCTTCGACACCGACCCGAAGTCCGCGAAACCCGAGACGCTCGCCATCCGCGCCGTGCCGGCCTGGGTCTGGGAAGAGGTTGCCCTGCCTGACGCCGAGACCAAGGCCGCTTACCTGCGCCAGCTGCAGCGCGACCCGGCCCTCTGGCTCCGCGCCCGCCCCGGCCAGGCCAAGGCCCTCGTCAAATCCCTTGCCGCCGGCGAACTCGCGCCAACTTTCTCAATTCAGGATTCGGAGTTCAGAGTTCAGGGTCCGAATTCAACGCAGAACCCTGAACTCCAAACGCTGAACCTGATCGCCACCGATGGGGTGCGATTCACCGGCGTCCAGGACCTCTTCAAGACCGAGCAGTTCAAGACCGGCGAGTTCGAGATCCAGGATCTCGCCTCACAGCTGGTCGGTATCGCCTGCGCGCCGAAGCCCGGCGAGACGTGGTGGGACACCTGCGCCGGCGAAGGCGGCAAGACCCTGCACCTCTGCGACCTGATGCAGAACAAGGGTGTCGTCTGGGCCAGTGACCGCCATTCGGGCCGACTTGAGACGCTCAAGCGCCGCACCTCCCGCGCGAAGCTCTTCAACTATCGCGCCGCGCTGTGGGATGGCTCCCCGCGCCTACCCACGAAGGCCAAGTTCGACGGCATCCTCGTCGACGCGCCCTGCAGCGGCGTGGGCACGTGGCAGCGCAACCCGCAGGCCCGCTGGACCAGCTCCCTCAATGATGTCACCGAGCTCGCCGTCACGCAGCTCGCCCTGCTCAACCAGGTCGCCAACTCGCTCAAGCCCGGCGGACGCCTTGTCTACTCCGTGTGCACCCTCACCCGCCGCGAAACCACCGGCGTGACCGAGGCCTTCAGCGCCGCCCACCCGGAGCTGGAGCCCGATCCGGTGTTTGGCCCGTCCGGCGGTGCCACTACGACACTCTGGCCGCACGAGTTCAACGCCAACGGCATGTTCCTTGCAGCCTGGCGGCGGAAAAAGGGCTAGGGTCGACCAAACCTACCCGCGGATAACGCAGATGAGCTCAGATATCTCGGAGACCCGCCGAGATCCGCGCCCATCCGCGTAATCCGCGGCAAAGTTTTCGCTGCTGCTGCCGTTCGCTTTTTTGCCTCCCGTGAAACCATCCACCGGATCCAAGATCACCGCCGAGACCGTCCGCGCTGATTTCAACGATCCCGTGGCGGTCGTGCATTACACCCGCGCCGCGCACTTCCTCGGGCTCTGGAAATCGGAGCGCTTGCTGATCGAGCGCTTTTTTCCTGACCGAACGGCACCCCTCCTCGAGGCCGGCTGCGGCAGCGGGCGCGTGGCCATCGGGCTCTGGGACCTGGATTTTCGCCAGATCACCGCCTTTGACTTCGCCGAGGAACTGGTCGCCCAGGCAAAAACCCTCGCCGCCGAACGCGGCGCCGGCGCCATCCGTTTCCTGCACGCCGACGCCACCCGCCTTGGGGAATGTCTTTTAATAGATGACGCTACTCCTCCGCCTTTCGGAGGAGCGCTGTTCATGTTCAACGGCCTGATGCAGATTCCGGGACGCGAGAATCGCCGGGCGGCGCTGCGCGGGCTGCAAGCGCGGTGCTCGGTCGGAGCGCCGTTGCTCTTCACGACCCACGATCGCGATCACTCGCCCGTGGAGCGCGCGAGCTGGCGGCTGGAACGGCTGCGCTGGGATCAAGGCAAGCAGGACCCACGCCTCGTGGAATTCGGCGACCGCTATTTTGAGGACGAGGCCGGGCGGACCTTCATGCACCTGCCCGACCGGACCGAGATCCTCGAGGATCTGGCCGCCACGGGCTGGCGCGGCGAATTCGACACCATGCGCCGCGAACTGACGCGCGAATCGGCCGCCGTGCGCGATTTCTCCGACGAATGCCGCTTCTGGGTGGCGCGGAAGGGTTGAAGACTCCGCGCCGGCCACTACGGTCCGGCCAGGAACCCACCCGATGAAATCGCTCCTCCTGCTCGCCCTGCTTTTGTCCGGCGGGATTCTGCGCGCCAATCCCGCCCGCCTGATCGCCTACGCGGTCAAGGCCGAACAGATCGAAGCCGCGCGGGAGATGACCGCCGACGAGTGCCGGCTGAAGCTCCCGACGCTCTGGACCGAGAACGTGGAGCTTAAACTCAATGCCTCCGCCCAGGTTTCCCATTCCGCCGGCGGCCGGACCGCGAACCTGCAGATCGACGCGGTACCGGTCGCGGGATCGAGCGCACTGCGCCTCAATCTGCTCTGGGCAGAAAGGGTCAAACCAGCCTCCGGGCCGGAGCGCCAGCGCAGCCTCAACACCCATGTGGTGATGCAGCCCGGCACGGCCATGGTCGTCGCGCGCAATCTGACGCAGGTCATCGCCAACGGGGAGAAGGTTGAGCAAATGAGCGGCGGCGTGATTTACGTGCTGGCCGTCTGGGCCGACAGCACGAAGCCGTAGGATCGAGGTAGGGCTGAGGCGGCGCCTCAGCCGCGATGCTTTCGGATTTTTCGCCACAGAGGCCCAGAGAGCACAGAGCCCAAGCCGCGTTGATTTTATTGGGCTCGGAAATCAGAAATCCGGGCACTCATCCGGTCCGACCTCTGTGAACTCTGTGCCTCTGTGGCAAAACAGGTTCGGACCCAATCGCGGCTGACTCACCGAGTCAGCCCTGCCCCAATCAATTCACCACGCGGACGCCTTCTCCATTCAGATGGATCCGCAATCCGTCATAGGCCGGTTCAATTCCCGCGGGGAGCGTCGCCGCGAGCGCGGCGTGCTCGGTGAGATGCGTCAGGTGCGTGAGGTAGCTTGCCGGCGCGCCGATCTCCTGCGCGGCGGCCACGGCTTCGTCGATCGTCATGTGCGAGGGGTGCGACATCGGCCGGAGCCCGTCGAGCACCACCACGTCCGCGCCCCTGGCCAGCGCGACCGCCTCGCGCGGGACCTGCTTGCAATCGTTGTAATAGGCGAACTTCCGACCCGTGCTCTTCTCCGTAAAGACAAGGCCGAGGGTATTGATCCCGCCGTGCGGCAGCAGCGTGGAGGCAATCGTACCCTGCGGGAGCTCGAGCACCGGCGGCATTTCCATCAGGCGGAATGCGGCATAACCCGGCACCAGCGGTTTCTCCAAAATGGCGTAAGGGTAGATCGCCAGGACCCGCGAGAGGCCCTCTTCCGTCGAGTATACCGGCAGCGAGTTGCCGCCGAGCAGGTCGCAGAAGCGCCGGAGGTCGTCCATGCCCACGATGTGGTCGGCGTGGCCGTGCGTGAGGATCACGAGGTCGGTGTGTTTCACCTGCTCACGACGGCACTGCAGCCGCAGCTCAGGGGCGGCGTCGATCTGGATGTGGAGGCCGTCCATCACGACATGGATCGAGGCGCGGGTCCGGCTGTTACGCGGATCCGTGGAGGAGCAGACCGCGCAATCGCAGGCGATCATCGGCACGCCCTGCGATGTGCCCGTTCCGAGAAAAATGACCTCCATGGGGAAAAGCCAACGGCACGCCTGCGCGCCGGGCAAACGCGAAAGCGGGGTTCAGGGTTCGGGGTTCGGGGTTCGGGGTCGGAACAAGCCGGTTCCCTTTTGCGCTTCTTGCGCCATTTCGCGGCCAACAATCAGCCTGCTTCGTCCCACCCTTGGCGGGACTACGCAGGCCACGGTCGCGGCCGGCTCGTCGAGCCAGCCCTACCCCTAACCATCGCACAAAAAAGGCGCCCCTCTTGCGAGGAGCGCCTTGGAGTGATTGAAATGCAGGCCCGACTCAGTAGTCCATGCCGCCCATGCCGCCGCCGTGGCCGCCGCCGGCCGGAGCATCCTTCTTATCCGGGATCTCGGTGATCATGCACTCGGTGGTGAGGAGCAGGCCGGCGATCGAAGCCGCGTTCTGCAGCGCCGTGCGCGTGACCTTGGTCGGGTCGACGACGCCGGCCTTGACCAGGTCCTCGTACTCGCCCGTGGCCACGTTGTAGCCGTAGTTGCCCTTGTTGGCCAGGATCTGGCCGACAACCACCGCACCCTCGACGCCAGCGTTGGCGCAGAGCATGCGGATCGGGGACTCGATCGCGCGACGCACGATCGTGGCACCAATGGCCTCGTCGCCCTCGAGCTTCACGTTGTCGATGGCCTTGGCGCAGCGGAGCAGCGCAACGCCGCCGCCGGCGACAATGCCCTCTTCCACCGCGGCGCGGGTCGCATGCAGAGCGTCCTCAACGCGGGCCTTCTTTTCCTTCATCTCGGCCTCGGTGGAGGCGCCGACATTCAGGACGGCCACGCCGCCGGCCAACTTGGCAAGACGCTCCTGGAGCTTCTCGCGGTCGTAGTCGGAGGTGGTCTCGTCGATCTGACGGCGGATCTGCTTCACGCGACCCTGGATGTCGGACGACTTGCCGCCGCCCTCGACGATCGTGGTGTTCTCCTTGTCGACCACGATGCGCTTGGCGCGGCCGAGGTCGGCGACGGTGAGATTCTCGAGCTTGAGCCCGAGATCATCGGTGATGCAGCGGCCGCCGGTGAGGACCGCAATGTCCTCGAGCATGGCCTTGCGGCGATCGCCAAAGCCGGGGGCCTTGACGGCGCACACATTGAGCGTGCCACGGATCTTGTTCACGACGAGCGCGGCGAGGGCCTCGCCTTCCACCTCTTCAGCGATGACGAGGAGGGGCTTGCCGCTCTTGGCGACGGTCTGAAGCAGGGGCAGGAATTCCTGCAGGTTGCCGATCTTCTTCTCGTGGATCAGCACGTAGGCGTCCTCGAGGATAGCCTCCTGGGCCTCCATGTTGGTGGCGAAGTATGGCGAGAGGTAGCCCTTGTCGAACTGCATGCCCTCGACCACGTCGAGGGTGGTCTCGATGGACTTGGATTCCTCGACCGTGATGGTGCCGTCCTTGCCGACCTTCTCCATGGCCTCGGCGATCTTGCCGCCGATCTCGGTGTCCCAGTTGGCGGACACGGTCGCGACCTGGCGGATTTCCTCGGAGTCATTGACCTTCTTGGAAATGCGGGCGAGTTCGGTGACGGCGGCCTCCACGGCCTTGTCGATGCCGCGCTTGAGGTAGATCGGGTTTGAGCCGGCGGTGACGTTCTTGAGGCCTTCCTTGTAGATGGACTCGGCGAGCACGGTGGCGGTGGTGGTACCGTCGCCGGCGGCGTCAGAGGTCTTGGAAGCGACTTCCTTCACCATCTGGGCGCCCATGTTCTCGTAGGGATCCGGAAGCTCGACTTCCTTGGCGACGGTCACGCCGTCCTTGGTGACGGTCGGGGAGCCGAATTTCTTGTCGATGACGACATTGCGGCCCTTCGGTCCGAGGGTGACCTTGACGGCTTTGGAGAGGAGCTCGACACCGCGCAGGATTTTCTGGCGGGCGGCATCGTCGAAGAGGAGTTGTTTGGCGGCCATTGTTTTAGATATTTAAGATTTAAGATTTCAGTTTTGAGATGACGCGAAGGGTTAGCCGATGACGCCGAGGATGTCGTCCTCACGCACCAAGGTGTACTTCTTCTCGTCGAGTTTCACCTCGGTGCCGCCGTACTTGCTGATGAGCACGCGGTCGCCGACCTTGACCTCGAAGGGCGTGACCTTGCTGTCGTCGTTCTTCTTGCCGGTGCCGAGGGCGATGACCTTGGCCTCCTGGGGCTTTTCCTTGGCGGAGTCCGGGATGATGATGCCGCCGCGGACCTGCTCTTTTTCCTCGATGTGCTCGACGAGGACGCGATCACCGATGGGTTTGATTTTAACGTTAGCCATATTGGGTTGGATTTGGGTTGAGAGATGGAACTGGCGGTTGAACAGGACGCGCCCTCCGCGAGGACCGCGGAGGGCGCGCAAAGGGGGAAACTTATTTCTTCTTGTCGTCGTCGACGACCTCAAAATCGGCGTCGACCACGTCGGCCTTTTTCTCGGTCTTCTTGTCCGACTTGGGGGCCTCGGCGGCACCCTCGGGAGCGGCGCCGGCGGCCTGTGCGGCCTGCTGGGCCTCGGCGTAGAGATCGGCGCCCACCTTGGAGAGTTTCTCCATCGCGGCCTTCATGCGATCGGTGTCGTTGCTCTCGAGATCCTGCTTGGCGTCGGCGAGCGCGGCCTCGATCGGGGCCTTCTTGTCAGCCGGGAACTTGTCGCCGGCGTCCTTGAGGGTCTTCTCGAGCTGGTAGACGGCGGAATCGAGCTGGTTCTTGGTCTCGACGCCCTCCTTGCGCTTCTTGTCCTCGGCGGCGTGCAGCTCAGCCTCCTTGGTCATCTTCTCGACCTCCTCCTTGGAGAGGCCGGACGAGCCCTGAATGGTGATCTTCTGGTCCTTGCCGGTGCCGAGGTCCTTGGCGGAAACGTGGAGGATGCCGTTGGCGTCGATGTCGAAGGTGACCTCGATCTGCGGGGCGCCGCGGGGCGCGGGCGGAATGCCGTCGAGCTTGAAGGTGCCGAGCACCTTGTTGTCGCGGGACATCGGACGCTCGCCCTGCAGGACCACGATTTCGACCGACGGCTGGCTGTCGCTGTAGGTGGAGAAGGTCTGGGTCTTCTTTGAGGGAATGGTGGTATTGCGCGGGATCATCGCGGTGGCCACCTGGCCGGCCGTCTCGATGCCGAGCGTGAGCGGGGTCACGTCTAGGAGGAGCACGTCGCGCACCTCGCCCTTGAGCACACCGCCCTGGATGGCGGCGCCAACAGCGACGACCTCATCGGGGTTCACGCCCTGATGGGGCGGCTTGCCGCCGAGCTTGTGGGCGATCTCCACGATCTTGGGCATGCGGGTCATGCCGCCAACGAGCACGAGCTCGTCGATCTGCGCGGACGTCAGATCGGCGTCCTTGAGGCAGCTCTTGAAAGGCTGGATGCAGCGTTCGGAGAGGCTGTCGCAGATCTGCTCCATCTTCGCGCGGCTGAGCTGCACGTTGAGATGCTTCGG
>CAIYFD010000327.1 GCA_903925425.1 uncultured Opitutia bacterium
CGAGCTCTGCGACGCCGCCGCCCGCATGGCCCGCGAGGTGAAGTACAACAACGCCGGCACGATCGAGTTCCTCTACGACTTGGAGAAGCACGAGTGGTTCTTCATCGAGATGAACCCGCGCATTCAGGTGGAGCACACCGTCACCGAGGTCATCACCGGCCTCGACCTCGTCCGCGCCCAGATCCTCATCGCCCAAGGCTACGAGCTTCACTCGCCCGAGGTCGCCATGCCGCACCAGGCCGACGTGCCGCGCAACGGCTACGCCATCCAGGCCCGTGTCACCACCGAGGATCCCGCCAACAAGTTCATCCCCGACTACGGCCGCATCCTCGCCTACCGCTCGCCCGGCGGCTTCGGCATCCGGCTCGACGGCGGCATGGGCTACGCCGGCGCCGTCATCACGCCGTTCTACGATTCCCTTTTGGTGAAGCTCATCGCCAGCGGCCAGACCTATGAGATGACCATGCACCGGATGGAGCGCGCGCTGAGCGAGTTCCGCATCCGCGGCGTGAAGACCAACATCCCGTTCCTCGAGAACGTCATCACCCACCAACAGTTCATCACCGGCCAGGCGACCACGACGCTGATCGACACCACGCCGGAGCTTTTCACCTTCAAGCACCGCCGCGACCGCGCCACGAAGCTCCTCAACTTCCTCGGCAACGTCGTCGTCAACGGCAACCCCCACGCCAAGGGCTACCGCCCGGCCAAGCCCTTCACCCCCGCCGCCCTCCCGCCTTACAACCGGCGCGAGACGCCGCCGCCGGGCACCCGCCAACTTCTGCTCGAGCTCGGGCCCAAGAAGTTCGCCGAGTGGACCCTCAAGCAGAAGCGGCTCCTCGTCACCGACACGACCTGGCGCGACGCCCACCAGTCGCTCATGGCCACGCGCGTCCGCAGCTACGACATGCTCGCGACCGCCGACGCCCTCGCCCGCCGCGCGCCGAACCTCTTCTCCCTCGAAATGTGGGGCGGAGCCACGTTCGACACGTCGATGCGGTTTCTCAATGAGGACCCGTGGGAGCGGCTCCGCCAGCTCCGCGCCCGCGTCCCCAACATCTGCTTCCAGATGCTGTTCCGCGGCGCCAACGCCGTTGGCTACACGAACTATCCCGACAATGTCGTCGCCGGTTTCGTGAAACACGCCGCCGCCAGCGGCATGGACATCTTCCGTGTCTTCGACTCGCTTAATTATCTCCCGAATCTCCGCGTCGCGATGGAGTCCGTGCAGGACACCCACGGCATCTGCGAGGCCGCCCTCTGCTACACGGGCGACATCCTCGACGAGTCCCGCGACAAGTTCGGCCTGAAGTACTACGTGAAGCTCGCCAAGGAGCTCGAGAAGATGGGCGCCCACTTCCTCGCGATCAAGGACATGGCCGGACTCTGCCGCCCGTACGCCGCGCACAAGCTCGTCAAGACCCTCAAGGAGGAGATCGGCCTCCCTGTTCACTTCCACACCCACGATACCAGTGGCGTCGCCTCCGCCAGCATCCTCCGCGCGGCCGACGCCGGCGTGGATGTCGTCGACCTCGCCCTCGCCTCGATGAGCGGGAGCACCTCGCAGCCGAACCTCAACTCGATCGTCGCCGCGCTCCAGCACACCCCGCGCGACACCGGCCTCGACCTGCCCGCGCTCAACGAGTTTTCCGACACGTGGGAACAGATCCGCACCTTCTATACGCCGTTCGACACCGCGCCGAAGACCGGCTCCGCCGAGGTCTACCTCCATGAAATGCCCGGCGGTCAGTACACCAACCTCAAGGAGCAGGCCTCCTCGATGGGCGTCGGCCACCGCTGGCCCGAGATCGCCCGCGCCTACGCCGACGTGAACCTGCTCTTTGGCGACATCGTGAAGGTCACGCCGTCCTCGAAGGTCGTCGGCGACATGGCGCTCTTCCTCTTCAGCCGAGGCATCAAGGCCGCCGACGTCGTCAACCTCGAGCCCGGCTCCCTGCCCTTCCCCGAGAGCGTGATCGACATGTTCCAGGGCGGCCTCGGCTGGCCCGAGGGCGGCTGGCCGGAGCAGGTCTCGAAGGTCGTCCTCGGCGACAAGCGCCACAAAGAGGCCC
>CAIYFD010000328.1 GCA_903925425.1 uncultured Opitutia bacterium
GACCGACCCGAACGAGGCCTGGAATTTGTTCGTGCCCAGCGCAACCGGCACCGGCAGCCCGAGGCTCAGGAGTACCGGCACTGTGATCAGTCCGCCCCCGCCGGCCACCGTGTCCACCAAGCCCCCGGCCAGCCCCGCGACAAACAAAGGCAGATACCAGAGGGGACTGAGGACGAAGTCGGTCATGCAGCGCGGACCCGATCACCGCGCCGCGTTCGGACTTTGACAAGCCCCGGGCCGCTGCATGCGCTCCGGGCCGCATGTCTCTCACCGTCTACACCTACTCCAAATGCAGCACCTGCCGCAATGCCGTGAAATGGCTGAAGGACCGCAAGGTGACATTCATCGAGAAGCCGATCTACACCGAGCCGCCCTCGCCCGCCGAGCTGAAGCGCATGCTGGCTTTCCAAGGCGGCAATCTCCGCCGGCTGTTCAACACCTCGGGCATCCAGTACCGCGCCTTGGGCCTCGCGGCGAAACTGCCGGGCATGTCCGAAGCCGATTCCCTTACCCTCCTCGCTGACGAGGGCCGGCTCGTCAAACGGCCGTTCGCCCTCGGAGAAAAATTCGGCCTCGTGGGTTTCGATCCGGAGAGCTGGAACGCTCAGTTCGGAAAATAGCCGCCGCGGCCAAATCGGTCAGACGCGCTTGATATAGACCATCACCAGCGCGACCAGCAGCAGCGCCAGGCCAACGAGACTCAGCACGCCCCGGAGGTGGGCCTTGCGGTAGGCCATCCCGGCCAGGGCGCTGAAGCCGAGCCAGCAGAGCAGCTTCACGATGATCCAGCCGCTCGCCCAGGAGAAGGCCATCACGGTCACCATCCCGGCACCCGTCACGAGCACCAGCAAGGTGGCGATGCCCGTGATCATCAGCGTCCGCTTGCGGTTCGCCGGGTCCGGATTGGCCAGCGCCATGTAGGTGTGCACCGCCAGTACGAAAAGGGCGAAGACATGCAGGATGTGGTAGATTTCGAGTTTCATTCGTGAGGGAGAAAAGGAGAGTGACACCCCGCCTGTGCCGTATGCCCAAAGGCTCAAGACCTTTTTAGGTTAAGGTGGGAACCTCCGGTGCGCCTTCGGCCTTCCGATTTACGGCCTGGCCTGTTCCGCACCGGGTTCAGCTCCCGATAATTTCGCAAGGCAAAGAGCAGTTATTGAAAGCACCTCGAACACTGCAGGGTGTCGGGGCAGACGGTAGGTCGCACCTTGCCCCGGTCAAATGCGAATCCGGGAAAAACAAGCCGGAAGGAAACGCTCAACGTTGAGCGTTCGCCCGGTGAAAAAGCCGATCCCGGTTGCACTGGTCATGCCCAACGCTCCACGCTGCCCGGGCATGACGGCCCCGACCCCGGCTCGGATTTTGCTCCACGCGCTCGTCGCGCTGACGCTCGTCACAGCCGCGTGCACCGCGTTCAAAATGCCGCCGGCGGCCAAGGTCGCGACGGTGGTTTCAGCCCCGCCGGCACCGGTCGTCGTGGCCCAGGCGCCGCCGGCACCGGCACCCGCGCCGCCGGCCTCACCGGCCCCGGCCATTCCGGCACCCGTCGCGCCGACTTCAATCGCCGCCACCCGCGCCGCCAGCGGCGACGACGACCCGGACCCGGTCTTCGGCCTCGGCAAGCTCCACGCGATCGAACTCACCCTGACCGCGGCGGAATGGAACATCCTCCAGATCAGTTCCGCCCGCGGCGGCAGCGGCACGGGCGGCACCGATTACACCCAGGCCGATGGCCGGGTCATCCACACCGGCAGCGGCTTCAGCGGCTTTTTCCCGTGGGCCCACGCCAACGTGCGCATCGCCGGCGAGGAATTCGGCAACATCGGTCTCCGCTACCGCGGCAACTTCAGCTTCACCTCCTCCAGCGCGGCGGCGCCGCTCCGCGCCAACTTCAAGCTCAAGCTCGACACCTACGGCACCAAGGGCACCTGGCGCGGCGTGAAGACGCTCAACTTCAACGCCGGCGTGCTCGACACCTCGCTGGCCCGCGAGGCCCTCGCGTTCGCGCTGTTCCGGGCCGCCGGCGTGCCCGCGTCGCGCACCGCCTACGCCGAGCTTCGCTTCACCGTGCCGGGCCGCTACGACAACACCAGCGGCGGCCTCTACGTCATGATCGAGGACATCAACAAGGCGTTCCTCAAGCGCACCCTCCCGCCCGGCGACGGGCTCGTGATGAAGCCCGAGGGGCTCGGCGGCGGCATCCAGAGCCAGGGCGCGAGCTGGGCCGGCTACCTGAGCCGGTTCCGCCCCGACCGTGACGCCACGCCGCACGAGCAGCAGCGCGTGATCGAATTCGCGCAGCTCATCAGCCAGACCGACGTGGCGCTCTTCCGCGCCAAGGTCGGCACCTACCTCGACGTGGACGAGTTCCTGCGCTTCATCGCCGTGAACGCCTTCATTGAGAACTGGGACAGCTACATCGGCGGCGGCCACAACTACTATTTCTATCTCGATCCCTCCGACGACAAGTTCCGCTTCCTGCCGTGGGACGAGGATCTCGCCATGGGCACCCGTGGCGGCGGCATGGGCGGCGGCGGATTCAACATGCTGACGCCGTACCGCAACAACCAGCCGTTGATCTACTGGCTGCTCGACGACCCGGCGGTCATGGCCAAGTACCGCGCCCTCCTGCAGAAACTCTCGGAAGGCCCGCTGTCGCGAGCCAACATTGGGAAGCTCTGCGACACCGTGGAGGCCGTGGTCGGCTCCCGGGGCGCCGCGCCCCGCTCCTACCTCGACTCCCGCGCGCTCACGCTCGCCCAGCAGGTCGCCGGTTGGGAGAAGCCGGGCGCGGCGCCGTAGAAACCGCGCTAAAGCCCTCAAAGTTGAGCGCTTATCCGGGAAATTGATCGCGGCTGAGGCACCGCCTCAGCCCTACCTTCAAACCATCGAGGCAGACCGGATCCCTCTCCCTTTCCCGCTTTCCACATTCCTTCCGCCGTCACTCCTCATCCAGGATCGCCGAGTCGAGGTGCTGGATGATGAGTTCCTGGATCGTGGCCAGAAAGAGATAGGCCATGAAGGCCTTGCGGACGGGTTCCTCAAGGTCGGCGAACGCGACCTCGCCCGTCTCGAGCACCTCGTTGGGCAGGTTCGCCAGCGGTGCGGCCCGCAGGCTGAGCCGCACCGACGCACAGGCGCGGATCATCGGCTCCGCGTTGTCGGCCTTGAAGCTGATCCGGCCGTTCGCGAAAAATTCCTCGTCAAAGAGCGCGAGGAACTCCTTCACCTCGTCGTTCTGCGCCGCGAGCAGCTCCGCGCTCCACTCCGCGCGCATCTCCGGGTCGAGATCGACCAGCGCGGAGGGCGCAACCGTGGCGCCGGACATCCGGTCCGCCGCCGCCTTGATCACGTCGAGCAGCGGCGCGACGACCGGCAGGCTGAGCGTCACGACAATCAATTTGTCACCGCGCTTCATCGGATTCCAGCACCGCCGTGAGATGCCATTGCTGCAAAGTGAAAACGTAGGCCTCGGCCTGCTCGCGCACGCCGGTCCACACGACCGAGCGGCCCTGCTCGTGCACCTCAAGCATGTGGTGCCGCGCCTTGGTCTCGTCGAAGCCGAAGACCTTCTTAAAGACCAGCACCACATAGGACATCAGGTTCACCGGGTCGTTGAGCACGACCACGTGCCAGTGGCCCTCGGTCGCGACCGCGGTTTGACCCTGCTGGCTGGGATTCCCGAGTGGATCCGTGTGCGCCACGATCATGCCTTCCCCGACGCACCCTTGACCGCGGCCGCCAGCTGCTGTTCGGCCTCGGCCAGCGGGAGTTTCTCGACGTCCTTCTTCGTGCGCCACTTCAACTCGACGATGCCTTCCTTGAGGCCCTTGCTGCCGAGGGTGAGGCGCAACGGGATGCCGATCAGGTCGGCATCCTTGAACTTCACGCCGGGGCGCTCGGCCCGGTCGTCGATCAGCACATCGGCCCCGGCGGACTCGGCGGCGGCGGCGAGTTTCCTGGCGAGGTCCATCGCCTCGGGCAGCTGCGGGTCGAGCACGCAGATCAGCACGTGAAAGGGCGCCACGTTCCAGGGCCAGACGATGCCGTCGGCGTCGTGGCTCTGCTCGATCACGGCCTGCATGGTGCGGCTGATGCCGATGCCATAGCAGCCCATCACCATCGGGTGGGACTGCTTCTGGTCGTCGGTGTAGACGGCGCCGTACTTGTCGGAATACTTGGTGCCGAGCTTGAAGATGTGGCCGACCTCGATGCCGCGACGGACCTTGAGCGGCTGGCCGGACCTCGGGTCGGGCTCGCCCGGGCGCACGCGGCGGAAATCGCCGAACTGCGTGATCGCGAGGTCGCGGGTCACGTTCACGTGGCTGAGATGGAAACCGTCCTTGTTCGCACCGGTCGTGCCATTGCCGATGAGGCGGATCGCGTGGTCGGCGAAGATGCCGGCGAGCGCGCCGGGATTCTTGATCGTGCCCTTCACGGCGCCGAGGCTGCCGGGCTTGGCACCGAGCACGGGCTCGATCTCCTCGGCCGTGGCCGCGCGGAAGAGCGTGAAGCCGAGGGAGCCGAGCTTGGCCTCCTCCAGATCGTCGCAGCCGCGCAGGATAACGAGGAAGGGCTTGCCGTCGCCCATATAGACAAGGGTCTTGAACTGCTGGTCGGCCGGCACCGAGTAAGGCGCCGCCTCGAGCGCGGCGATCGTCACCGCGCCGGGCGTGGCGAATTCCGCCAGCGCGCCTGCGGGCGCGGCATCGGCCAGGCCGGCCGGCACGAGTCCGCTGGTGGCCTTCTCGCGGTTGGCCGCGTAGCCGCTCTCTTCATTGTAGATCACGTCGTCGTCACCGATCTCGGCGGGCACCATGAACTCGTGGGAGAAGCTACCGCCCATCACGCCGGTGTCGGCCTCGACAGCGATCGCGGTGATGCCAATGCGGCGGAAGAACGCCTCATAGGCGGCCTTCATCGCGTGGTAGCTCTTGATCGCACCGTCGTCGTTCGCGTCGAACGAGTAGGCGTCCATCATCACGAACTCGCGGGCGCGCATCAGGCCGAAGCGGGGGCGGATCTCGTTGCGGAACTTGGTGGCGATCTGGAAGAAGTTCTTCGGCAGGTCGCGGTAGCTGGTGATCTCGGCCTTCACGAGCGGGGTGATGACCTCCTCGTGGGTCGGCCCGAGGACAAACTCCGGTTCCTTGCCGCGGCCCTTGCCGCTGCCGGCGTGGTCGACGCGGAACATGATCTCGCGGGCGGCCGCCCAGCGCGGGCCCTGCTCCCAGGTCTCGACCGGATGCACGTGGGGCATCCAGAGCTCGATCCCGCCGCCGCCCTCGATCTCCTCGCGGCAGATCTGGGTGATCTTCTGCATCACCCGCAGCCCGAGCGGCATGTAGGTATAAAGTCCACCGCCGAGCTTGCGCACGAGACCGGCGCGCACGAGCAGCTTGTGCGAGGCGATTTCAGCGTCGGCGGGGCTTTCCTTGAGCGTGGGAACGAAGTACTGCGACCAGAGTTTCATGCGGTTCGGAAACGGTGCAGCGGGGCCGGGCCGGGGCAAATTTATTCAGGGCGGGGTTGGGTTGATCAACCATCGGGCCGATCGAGCCCATCGGCCCCCTACCTTCGCCATTGCCTGCCGACAGGCTCCGCCTTCTCCTGCC
>CAIYFD010000329.1 GCA_903925425.1 uncultured Opitutia bacterium
CCGCATCGCCGACTGCGGTCCACCCCTCTCCAGCCTAGGGTCCGGGGGGCGATGCCCCCCATCCCCATGAGAGCTTTCCCGTTTCTTCCTGTGCGTCTCGTTCTGGCCGCGTGGGTCTCGTTCCTCGTCATGACTGCCCTAGCACAGGTCACCGGACCCGACCCAAAGGAGATCCCGGTGCCAGTGATCCGCGGCCCGCACGGAAAACTCCCGGGCGTCAATGAGCTGCCCGCGCGCCCCGAGATGCCGGATGTGCTGACGATGAACGACGGCACGAAGGTGACGACCGCCGCGCAGTGGGCGAAGCGCCGCGAGGAGATGAAAAAGATCCTCGAGTATTATGCCACGGGCCAGATGCCGCCGGCGCCCGGCAACGTGAAGGGCACGGTGCTGAAGACGGAGACCGTGGCGGGCGGGACGGTGCAATACCGGCTCGTGCGCCTTAGCTTCGGTCCCGGGGAAAAGCTCGGACTCGACATCGGGATCTTCACGCCGACGACGGGAGGACGTTTTCCCGCGATCATTTCCCAGGCCGGCACCCCGCCCGGTGGCGCGGTGCTCCCGCGGCTTCCGCAGGGCCCCAACCAGGGCAGGGGAGAGGATGTGCTGATGCTGGTTGGTCCCGTGCCCGATCCGGCGGCGGTGCCCGTGGCCGGCCCGGTCATTCCCGGACAGGTTGCCGCCGCACCCGGAGGTCGCGGGGCGGTCACGGCCGACAGCATCGCCAGCAGCGCGACCAACGCGGAACTGTTCCGCCGCGGGTATGCGCTCGTGATGTACAATGACAACGACTGCGCGGAGGATACGACGCTGCGCAACCTCGATGGTTCCTGGGCGTTCCGGAACACCCGCTTTTTCCCGGCCTATCCCGGCTACGACTGGGGTATCCTCACCGCGTGGGCGTGGGGCGCCTCACGCATCGCCGACTACCTTGAGGTCGATCTGCGGATCGACGCCACGCGGCTCGTCATCACCGGCGCCTCCCGCTCGGGCAAGGCGGCCATGATCGCGGCGGCCTTCGACGAGCGCCTGATGGGCGCGCCGGTCGTCACGGGTGGCGGCGGTCTCGGCGCCTACCGCTTCGCGGGACCGCGGCGCAGCGAGACGCTGGACGTCATGCAGAAAAAATATCCGAACTGGTTTTCGCCGAACCTGCACGAGTTCTGGGGCCAGCGCGAAAAGCTGCCTTTCGACCAGCACTGGTTCCTCGCCCTGGCCGCGCCGCGGCCGTTCCTCGCGCTCGAGGGCGACACCGACACGATCTCGCTCCCCGAGGCGGTGCGGCAGTCCTTCCTCGGCGCCAAGCCCGCCTACGCGTTGTTCGGGGCGGGGGACAAACTCGGCGTCAACTACGCCAAGCACGGCCATGCGTTCACCCAGGACGATTGGAACGCGCTCCTGGACTTTGCCGACAAGCATCTCCGCGGAATGAAAGTGGAGCGCACGTTCGATCGATTCCCGACCGAGGCGGAGCTCGATGCGGCCGCGGTGCCCGCCCGCCCGGCGCCACCGGCACCGGCCGCCGGGCCTGCGCCCGTCGGAACCGCTCCGGTTGCGCCGGCCGGTCCCGCGGCCCCTCCGCCTGCCGCGAAATGACCACCTGAAATCCCGCCCGTCTTCCGTCGTGATGTCATTCTATCGATGATATTGTCCGAACTGCCCTTCCCCCGCTTTTTCATGAAAACCTCCGTTCTCTTCGCCCTCTCCTTGCTCGCCCCCGCGCTGTCCTTTGGCGCCGCCGCGGCCGCTTCGGCGGCACCGGTCGTCAACTGGGATTCCGTTCCCGGCATCCTCGCCCGCATCAAGGCGCCGACCTTTCCGGCCAAGGATTTCCCCGTGACCGACTACGGCGCGAAGGGTGATGGCACGACGGATTGCACCGACGCCATCGCCAAGGCCATCGCCGCCTGCAACACGGCCGGCGGCGGGCGCGTGGTCGTGAGCGGCGGCGTGTTCCTCACCGGGGCCGTGCACCTCAAGAGCAACGTCAACCTGTACATCGCTGAGGGGACCACGCTGAAGTTCTCGCCGGACCCGCAGAAGTTCCTGCCCCTCGTCCGCGCCCGCTACGAGGGCACCGAGTTCATGAACTACTCGCCGCTGATCTACGCCTACCAGCAGGAGAACATCGCCATCACCGGCAAGGGCACGCTCGACGGCTCGGCCTCCCGCGCGACCTGGTGGGGCGGCCTCACCGCCGGTCGTCTGGCCGGGGCGCCGGCCCTCCTCGGTTCCACCCAGCTCATCGCGATGGGCGACCAGAATGTCCCCGTCGAGCAGCGCCTCTTCGGCGACCAGGGTTCCCTGCGCCCCAACTTCATCGTCCCCTATCTCTGCCGCAACGTCCTCATCGAGGATGTCAGCCTGATCAATTCACCGATGTGGGAGTTGAACCCCGTGCTCTGCACCAATGTCACCGTGCGCGGCGTGAACATCAACAGCCACGGCCCGAACAATGACGGCTGCGATCCCGACAGCTGCCGCGACGTGCTGATCGAGAACTGCATCTTCGACACGGGCGACGACTGCATCGCGATCAAGTCCGGCAAGAACGCCGACGGTCGGCGCGTCAACGTGCCGTCCGAGAACATCATCATCCGCAACTGCGTGATGAAGGACGGCCACGGCGGCGTGGTGCTGGGCAGCGAGAACGCCGGCGGGGTGCGCAACGTCTTCGCCGAGAATTGCAACATGGACAGCCCGAACCTGCAGCGCGCGCTGCGCCTGAAGACGAACTCCCTTCGCGGCGGCTTCCACGAGAACGTCTATTTCCGCAACATCACGGTGGGCCGCGTCTCGGACTCGATCCTGACCATCGACCTGGTCTACGAGAATAACACCGACGGCCCTTATCCGCCCAGCGTGCGTAATGTCATCATGGAAAACGTCACCGCCACCTCGGCGCCGCGCGTCCTCTCCGTCGTCGGCACCGCGAAGTCCACGATCGAGAACGTGCGGATTATTAATTCCAAGTTCACCGGCGTTGAGGGCGCCGACCGCCTGCTCAATTCCGGCTCGGTCACCTATCAGAACGTCACGATTGAGGCCGCCCGCGCCCCTGCGGCGGCGCGCGGCGCCCGGGCGGGCGTTCCGGCCGTGCCGGGTGCGACCGCGGCTCCGGCGGCTCCCGCAGCCCAGCCGAAATAGCCATGGAGGATCAGATGCCAGCGGTTGCCGGTTTGTCCCCGGTAGGGCGCGAACTCCGTTCCGCGCCGGGCACACGTTTAAGTGAATCCGGAGTCGAGGGCTTGCCCGGCGGCGAGCGGCGTCGCCGCCCTGCCTGGATCTTGCCTGACTCGAAATCAGGTGGACTCAGATGGGCCTGCGGGCTGATCGCCATGGCCGCACTGGCGCCCTGGCCGCTTGCGGCCGCGGTCAGCCGCATCCCGGCGAACGGTGCTGCCGGGATCAACCCGGACACCCACCTCAGTCTGACCTTCGACGGTGCACCGACGCTGGGCACGTCGGGCCAGATCCGCATCTACGAGGCCGGCAGCAGCACGCTGGTCGATATGCTCGACCTCGCGATTCCTCCCAGCCCGCCCCGCGCTGCGCCCGCGGCCGCGGGAACTCCGGCTCCGGCCCCGGCGCCGTCCCAGCTCAACACGATCGGCGGGTTGGCGGGTTTTCACTTCTACCCGCTGATCATCACCGGGAACACGGCGGTGATCACCCCGCACAACAACGTGCTGGCTTACGGCAAGACCTACCGCGTGCAGATCGATGCCGGGGTCCTGCTGGAGGGCGCCAATCCCTTTCCCGGTTTTGCCGGCACCCGGGACTGGGTGTTCACGACCAAGGTCGCGCCGCCGGCGCCCGGTGCCACGCGGCTCGTGGTGGCCGCGGATGGCTCGGGCGACTTCAACACGGTGCAGGGTGCGGTGGATTCCATCCCCGATCAGAATCCCGCGCGCACGACTGTTTTCATTCGGACGGGCGTTTACCAGGAGATCGTTTATTTCCGCAACAAGACGAACATCACCTTCCTCGGCGAGGACCGCGAGGGCGTCGTGGTCGGCTACGCCAACAACGAGAACTTCAACGCGCAGCCGGGCGTGCCGGTAAGCGAGCGGGTTGGATCGTCGCCGTACCGCCGCGCCTCGTTCCATGCGGACCACTCGAGTGGGATCCAGCTCGTCAACCTGACGCTGAAGAACTTCACGCTGCGCGGCGGTTCGCAGGCCGAGGCCCTGCTCCTCAATGGCGGCCAGAATCTTGTCAGTCACGTCAACCTCGTGAGCTTGCAGGACACGCTCCAGTTCAACGACTCGGTCTACATCGCCGACAGTTACATCGAGGGCGAAGTGGACTTCATGTGGGGCAGGGGACCGGCCTTCTTCAAGGACTGCATCCTGAACCAGCTCGGGCGCGGACCGTTCATGTGGATCCGCAGCACCTCGGCCAGCCACGGGTTTGTTTTTCTCCACAACACCTTCCAGACGGCCGCCGGCCAGGCACCCCTGCTGGCGCGCAACACCGCCGCGTTCCCGTACAGCGAGGTCGTGCTCCTCGATTCTGCGATGGGCGCGATCAACCCCGCGGCCTGGATGCTGGCGGGCGATCTGAGCAACCAGCATTACTGGGAATGCGGCACGACCAATCTTGCCGACGGCCGGCCCGCCGACGTGAGCGGCCGGCTCGCGGGATCCCGGCAACTCGACCGCGACAAGGATGCCGAGACGATCGCCAACTACCGCAACCCCGCCTACGTGCTGGGCGGCTGGACCCCGAGGCTGGCCCCGTTGATCATCGAACAGCCCGGCGCCCAGACGGTGACGACCGGGCAGAACGTGACGATGACCGCCACGGTGGCCGCCGTCCCTGCACCGGCCTACCAATGGCGGCGCAACGGCGTGGCCTTGCAGGACGGCGCTGGCATCTCCGGCGCCACGACTCCCAAACTGATCCTCTCCAATGCGCGCGCCGTCCTAGCCGGAACCTACACGGTCGTCGCGACGAATGATTCCGGCAGCGCCACCAGCAACCCGGCCGGGTTGACGGTCCGCTGAGTGACCCTACTATTTCATCACCCCGCCATGAGACTGCTGCCAGCTTCGCTCTTTTCCCTGCTCGCATCCGTTTCTGTGCTCGCGGCGGCCGACGCCCCGGTGCCGGCGGTGGCGCCTGCGACCGCCACCGCCCCGTTTGCCTTGGTCCCGATCACCGTCGCGCAGATCAACGCCGCGTCGCGCTTTTTCCTGATCGACGGGAAAACCGCGCCGCTGTTGGCGACGCCTCCGGCCCGGTTGGAGGACCTGCAGGTGCTGCGCCTCTGGCCCGGTGAGGCGCCGCTGCAGGCCGGAGATGATCCCGCAATTGATATCCCGACCCTCACGGTTTTGCTTCCTCCCGCCGGCAAGGCCAGCGGCGCGGCCTTCGTCATCATGCCCGGTGGCGGCTACGATCATCTCTCGCCGCGCGAGGGGCTGCCGGCCGCCCAGTGGCTCGCGAGCAACGGTATCACGGCCTTTATTCTCAAGTCCCGCGTCGGCCCGAAGTATCACCATCCCGCCGAGATGGACGATGCGCAGCGCGCCATCCGCTACGTCCGGGCCAACGCCGCGGCCTGGGGCCTCGACCCCGCCCGCATCGGCATCATCGGTTTTTCCGCCGGCGGTCACCTTGCGAGCACCGCGGCCACGCACTTCGATGGCGGCGATCCCAAGGCGGTCGACCCGATCGAACGGGCCGGGAGCCGTCCCGATCTCCAGATCCTGCTCTACCCGGTCGTCTCGCTGAGCGAGGAGGCGATCGTCCACAAGGCCTCGCGCACGATGCTGGTCGGCGCCCAGCCGGCCGCGGACGACCTCGTTTTCCTCAGCGCGGAAAAACACGTCGGCAAGGATGCGCCGCCCGCGTTCGTGGTGCATTCCACCGCGGACCGCACGGTGCCGGTGGCGAACTCTGACCGCTACGTGGCCGCACTGACGGCCAGCGACATTCCCTATGTCTACGTCCGCGCCCCGATCGGCGGACACGGCTTTGGCATCACCGACGACTGGGCGCCGGCCGCGATGGCATGGCTGCGCAGCCGGAAATTCTGACCGGTCGGTTGGCGAGGCAGGGGGCCTGCCGGGTGGCGACCGAGGTAGGGCTGAGGCGGTGCCTCAGCCGGATGAGGCACGAACGTTATCGCGGCGGACGCACCGAGTCCGCCCTACCTCCGGAGCCGCTCCACCGGGATCCGGCGTTTGAGCAGCCACCAGAGCGAGAGCATGTCGAACATCGGACGCCAGAGGATGACCCCGAGGCCGTACTTGGATCGGCCGGTGGTGCGCGGCCGGTGGCGGATCGGAACTTCGGCAATGCGGAACCCGCCGGCGGCGGCGAACGCGGGGATGAAGGGGTTGAGCATGTTGACCGGGAAGAAAGAGTCCATGACCTCGCGGCGAAACACCTTGAGGGCGCACCCGGCGTCGCTGACCTGATCGCGCAGGATCCGCCGCCGGACGCCGTTGGCCAACCGCGAGCAGGTCTTGCGCAGGAACGAGTCGTGCCGGCCGGTGCGGATGCCCACGACGAGATCGGCCTGGCCGAGCAGGGCGAGCAGCGCGGGCAGATCGCCCGGCACGTTCTGCCCGTCTCCGTCCATCATGCCGATGATCCTGCC
Source organism: uncultured Opitutia bacterium (assembly GCA_903925425.1). Classification (GTDB taxonomy): domain Bacteria; phylum Verrucomicrobiota; class Verrucomicrobiia; order Opitutales; family Opitutaceae; genus CAIYFD01. The sequence continues at coordinate 6,611 of CAIYFD010000329.1, forward strand.
CTGCGCGGCTTGGAAGCCGGCGAGGAGGGCCGCACCCTGCCCGCAGTTGACGGGTAGACGGATGAGCCGGCAATGGGCCTGCCCGGCCATCGCCCCCACGATCTCCATCGCGGTGCCATCGGAGCTACCGTCGTCCACCAGGATGCATTCCCACGCGAGCCCGCAGCGACCGAGCGCGGTGCACGCTTCCTCGGCGACGGCGCGCGCGCAGCCCTCCTCGTTGAAGAAGGGCACGACAAACGACAGTTCGATGGCAGGGGGCGGATTCACCGGGGGCAACAGGGGCGAATTCGGGTTCAGCGGCGGCGCGGCGGCAATGCAGAACCGAGGCCCCGATGGCCGGGCCAAGCCCAGCATTTCACGTAATACGTGAAAAGTGCGCCCTGCGCCCCGCCTGGGCTTTCGCCTACATTTCACCTATTAGGTGAAATGTAGGCGGAGCCGTCGTCCGGCACGCTTGATAAACGCGCCGCACCGTCGATAGTGGTCGCATGATTGAATCCATCACCGCCCCCGCCGGCCCTGCAGCCGCGACTGTGCCCGAGGGCGTGCGCGTGGCCGGCGAGATGCTGGTGCGCCTGACCCCGGATGCCGGGGGCAAGGTGGCGGCACTGACCGCGCGGGAAAAACAGGGCGATTTCCTGCGCATCGCCATCACGGGGGGCGGCTGCAACGGGTTGAGCTACAAGATGCGCTTCACGGGTGAGCCGCGCCGGGGGGACATGCTGGTGCCGACGGGCGGGGTGCGGGTGCTGGTCGACCCCAAGACGGCCCTCTACCTGAAGGGCACGGTGCTCGATTATTCGCACGCGATGGTGGCTGGCGGCTTCAAGTTCACCAACCCCAACGCCAAGGCCAGCTGCTCCTGTGGGGAGAGCTTCAGCGTTTGATGGTGTCCGGGGGCCGAGCCGGGGGAAACCGATGCCTGCGAACCGAGTCCGGCGCCTGTTTCCGGATCGTGGAATCCTCTTTCCCCAAATTGATGTTGTCTTCCCGGAGCGCCCCCGCGACATTCCCCGCGCTTAAGCACTGACCTGACCCAGAATTATTGATGGCCAATTCGTTTCCTTCCGCCGGTGGCGGCAACCGCACCGGCTACTTCCAGCGTCGTAACAACGACCCGTTTGCGGCCATTCGCCGCAACCATCGCATCAAGGTCCCGCAGGTCCGGGTGATTTCGCCCGAAGGCAAGCAACTCGGCGTCCTTGATACGGCCAAGGCCGTGAACCTCGCACTCGAGGTCGGCCTCGACCTCGTTGAGGTGGCACCCAATGCCGTCCCGCCGGTGTGCCGCATCATGGACTTCGGCAAGTACGTTTACGAGGAGCAGAAGAAGCAGAGCCACTCCAAGACGACGGGCAGCCGGATCAAGGAGATCGAGTTCACGGCGCGCATCGCCGACAACGATTTCATGACGAAGCTGCGCCACGCGGAGCAGTTCCTCGCCCATGGCAACAAGGTGAAGCTCCGCCTCAAGTTCCGCGGCCGCGAGCTGGCGCACACCGAGATCGGCTTTGCCGTGATCAAGCGCGGCCTCGACGAGCTCGCCGGCATGGGCCACCCCGATTCCGATCCGAAGCTCCTCGGTAAGCAGATCAACGTGATGCTCACGCCGAACCCGGTGAACAAGCGCAAGCCGAAGTTCCACCACGAGCCGGACGCCGAGCTGCCGGAGGACGACGGTCCGGACACGGAGTCCGCCGACGAGCAAGACGACAAGGCCACGTAAGGCGCTCTGCCATGTCGCGGCCGGCCAGATTTCTCGCAGTACTGCTGGCTGCCTTCGCCTCCCTGGCTTTTTCGGCCGCGGCACTCTCCGCCCAGGCCGTGCGCCTGGCCCCCCCGACGCGCCCGGCGCGCTTCGGCGTCGTGACCATCGACAAGGTCGCCTATTACAACCTCGCCGAGCTTGCGAAATACCTCGAGCTGAAGGGAGCGTGGTCGGACGGGAAGAAAATCTACACGCTGACTGGCAAGGGCCCTAAGCTGGAGTTCGACCTCGAGGGTGACGGCCGCAAGCTGCTGATTGACGGCCTCTGGGTCCACCTCGGCAACAAGGCCATCGTCCGCGGCAGCAATATTTTCCTCAGTGTGACTGACTACGAGCACACGCTGCGGGGCATCCTCAACCCGCGCGATGCCGGTGTGCTGCCGCCCGTGCCGCAGGTGATCGTGCTCGATCCGGGCCACGGCGGGAATGATTCCGGCAACACCCAGAACGGGCTGAGCGAGAAGGTGCTCACCCTCGATCTGGCGAACCGGCTCAAGGTCCTGCTCGAGGGCAAGGGCTACCGCGTGGTGCTCACCCGGACGGAGGACAAGGCACTCGGGCCCGACAAAACCCAGGACCTCCGCGCCCGTTCCGACACCGCGACGGCGGTCGGCGCCGATCTTTTCGTCAGCATTCATTTCAACTCGCTCGATCCGGCCAATAATTCCGCGGAAAAAATCGCGGCGACCGATGGCCCAGAAATATATGTTTTCAGCCCGGCGGGGCAGGGATCGACGTCCTCGTGGCAGTCAGGCAAGGACGACAGCGAGGCCAAGGCCATGCCCGTGAACCAGCACGACGCGTGGAGTTCCCTGCTGGCG
>CAIYFD010000330.1 GCA_903925425.1 uncultured Opitutia bacterium
CCACCACGGGCAAGTCGATCATCCGCCTGGCTCCGGTTACCAGCGGCTCGATCTTGTACCGCGGGGAGGAGCTCACCGGCCTCGCGGCGAAGGAATTCCTGCCGTACCGGAAGCGGATCCAGATGATCTTCCAGGACCCGTACAACTCGCTGAACCCCCGCCTCACCGTCGAGACGATCGTCGGCGAGGCGCTGGAGATCCACTTCCCGGCGCTGGACCGGGCGGCCCGGCGCGCCCGCGTGTTGGAGTTGCTGGATCTGGTGGGCCTCGAGAAACGGCACATCGACCGTTATCCCCATGAGTTCTCGGGCGGCCAACGGCAGCGCATCGGCATCGCGCGCACCCTCGCGGTGCAGCCGGAGTTCGTGATCTGCGACGAGCCGGTCAGCGCGCTCGATGTCTCGGTGCAGGCCCAGATCGTGAACCTGCTCCAGGACCTGCAGAAGCAGCTGAAGCTGACCTACCTTTTTATCTCCCACGACCTCGCGGTGGTGGAGCACATCTGTTCGCACGTCTTGGTCATGCAGAACGGCAAAATCGTGGAGTCGGCCTCCTCCGAGCAGCTCTACCGGGCCCCGCAGCATGACTACACCAAGAAGTTGTTGGCGGCGGTGCCGGACTTCTGAACGGATTGGTCTTTCGGGTGTTTTGTCCGGGCCCAAAGGCTAAAAAAGTGACTGCGGCCTTTGGGTGGCCTTGACACGCTTTCGGTTGACCCCAGTGATTTTCCGCAAGCGTCCGGCGCGTCAGTAACACCCCGGGCGCATCCCCCCCACAAACCCATGTCTACCCGCCTTGTCACCCTCTTCACCGGCCAATGGGCCGATCTCCCCCTCGAACAAATCGCGCCGCTGGCCCGCCGCATGGGCTATGATGGCGTTGAACTGGCCTGCTGGGGTGACCATTTCGACGTCGAGCAGGCCGCCTCCAGCAAGAAGTACGTCGCCAACAAGTGGGCGCTGCTGAAGGACCACGGCCTGACCTGCCACGCGATTTCCAACCACCTGGTTGGCCAGGCCATCTGCGATAACATTGATGAGCGCCACAAGAGCATCGTGCCCGACTCGGTCTGGGGCAACGGCGACGCCGAGGGCGTGCGCAAGCGGGCCGCCAAGCACATGGCGACCGCGATGAAGGCCGCCCGCGCCTTCGCGGATGCCCGCCCCGGCCGCAAATCCGGCGACGCCAGCCCGGCGGTCGTCAATGGTTTCACCGGTTCCTCCATCTGGCATTCGATCTACGGTTTCCCTCCGACCAACCAGGCGTACTGGGACAAGGGCTTCGCGGATTTCGCGAAGCGTTTCGGCCCGATCCTCGAGGCCGCCGAGGCCGCCAACGTGAACTTCGGCCTGGAGGTTCATCCGACCGAGATCGCGTTCGACATCGCTTCCGCCGCCCGCGCCATTGAGGCCGTCAAGGGCCACCGCCGCTTCGGTTTCAACTACGACCCGTCGCACCTGGGCTACCAGGGCGTGGACTACGTGAAGTTCATCCGGACTTTTGCGACGCGCATCTTCCACATGCACGTGAAGGATGTCTGGTGGGGTCACGGCAACGGCGAGGCCGGTGTCTTCGGCGGCCACACCAATTTCGGCGACCCGCGCCGTTTCTGGGATTTCCGTTCGCCCGGCCGCGGTGACATCAACTTTGAGGAAATTATCGTGGCTTTGAATGACGTTGCCTACCGCGGTCCGCTCTCCGTCGAGTGGGAGGACATCCGCATGGATCGCGTCCACGGTGCCACCGAGGCGGCCGCCTTCGTGCGCAAGATCGATTTCGCGCCGAGCACGGTCGCGTTCGATGCGGCCTTCGACAAGGCCAAGCAGTAACCGGGCGGATCGTATCCCGATCATCCCTTCGAGGGTAGGGCTAAGGCGGTGCCTCAGCCCTACCCTCAACCATCGGGATTGCCCGGACGCGGCGTGACGGCGAAGCTTGCTGCGTGAAGCCGCATCTCTTCGCGTTTGTTTTCGCCTTGTTGGTGTCTTGGGCGGCGGCGTCCGCGGCGCCCGACGCCACGCGCGCGGCGGAAGGGAACTTCCATCTTCCCGATCTCGGGCTCGAGCTGGTCTGGATCAAGCCGGGGACATTCGCCATGGGCAGCCCGGGAGCGGGCGATGGCGATGAGCGCCCGGTCA
>CAIYFD010000331.1 GCA_903925425.1 uncultured Opitutia bacterium
GGCCCGGTTGCGCAATGTTGTGCTCATGGGCATGGGTGAGCCGCTGCACAATTATGACGCGGTGATGCGGGCGGTGGACATCATGCGCGAACCGGCGGGTCTGGCACTTGGGAATGAGCGGATCACGCTGAGCACCGTCGGGGGGGGGCCCGGGATCCTGCGGCTCGCGCAGGAGAAGCGTCCGCTGCATCTTGCGGTCTCGCTGCATGCCGCAACCCAGGAAGGCCGCGAGGCACTGGTGCCGGTCGCGAAGAAATGGCCGCTCGATGAATTGATCGCCGCCTGCCGCACCTACAGCACCGCGACCGGCCGGCGGATTTTCTACGAGTGGACGCTGATCGAGGGCAAAAACGACTCCGAGGCCGACGCGCGGGCGGTCGGAAAACTGCTGAAGGGGCTGCCGGCCCAAGTGAACTTAATCCCGCTCAACCCAACGGCGGGCTACGCGGGCGAGCCCTCCCACAGCGAGGCCGCGAGGCATTTCCAGCGCATCCTGCGCGACGAGTTCAAGCTCCCCAGCACCGTCCGCCAGCGCCGCGGAATCGACATCGCCGCCGGCTGCGGGCAGCTGGCGGTGGGGTAGCTGTCGATCGATCGGATTCTGCGGATTGGCCGGAGGCGGTGCATCCGCCGTTCCGATCCATCATCGCGCCTGAGGCGCCGCCTCGGCCCTGTTTTTTATCCCAGGATTTCCCGCGCCCCCGACACCAACGGGTCAGTGGACAGCACGGTAGCTGCCGGGGGTGGCTCGTCGCCGAGCGCCTTGACGCGGTCGCGGAGGGTCAGCCAGGCGAGCGAGGCGCTGGGAGAACCGGCGGTCTGTGGAGCGAGGGCAGCGAAAACGGGCGCGGTGGGCGGCAGGAGCTCGCGCGGGACGAGTCCCTTGGTGGCGAGGAAAAGTCCCGCCCCGGCCCCGAGCACTTCGAGCCAGGCGCGCGGATCGGCCGGTACCGCGTACGTCAGGCCGCCCGGTGCCGCACTCCATTCCATGAAGGACCGCACCTGCTCGTGGAGCTTGGCCAGCGCCTGGCCGGCGTCGGCCGGCGCCCAGCGGGCGGTGAACTGCTTGCGCTCGCGGAATTTCTTCACCTCCCAGATCCGCAGCACCAGCTCGTAGTCGCCGGCCTTGTGCCGCAGCGCACCGGTGATGACGTAGTCGAGGGGATCGGACGACGTGTTGACGAGCTGCGTCAGGTTCTCGCTCGTCCACTCCGTACTGAAAAGAAACGGCCGCTTAACCCCGCCGCTGTTGTGGAGGCCGACGACCGCACTCGCGGCATAGTGCGGGCTGACATGAAACGTCTCGGCGAGCCAGAGCGGCAGGGCCCGGGAGAGCCGCCCGAGCTCGTCCTCGGGTTGCAGCATCGCCGCGTCGAGGTTGGGTTCGCCCAGCAGCGCGAGCTGCGCAAACGCCACACGGCGCACGTGCCCGGGTTTGGCGGGAAACAGCGCCTCCTCCATGGCCTCGAGGCCGTAGAACCAGATCGGCCGCGTGAAGCTCACGAGCTCCACGTGCGGAGCCTCGACCGGGGCCTCGCCGTTGGAGCTGAGCTGCGACGCCGGCGACGCCGGGTGGGCAAAGAGCTCCGCGATGACGTTGGAGAAGCCGTACAGGCGCTCCTCCAGTTCCGGGCGCTGCAGGTCGAATAGGATATCGAGCACGTGCTGCGCGGCGCCGGGATCGCGCACCGCGATGTAGGCCTGCAGGAGATTGAGCCCCGTCGCCGGGCCGTGGCGCTGCGCATCGTAGCGCGGGGCCACGAGCTCCACGATCTGGAC
>CAIYFD010000332.1 GCA_903925425.1 uncultured Opitutia bacterium
CGACGGCGAGTGGAACCAGCTCGAGATCATCGCTCGCGGCAATACCCTGATCCACATGCTCAACGGCCATGTGATCACGGTGACCACCGACGACGATCCGGAGCGCCGCGCCGCGCAGGGTATCCTTTCCCTCCAGTGCGAGGGCGGCGCCATCTGGTACCGCAACGTGTACCTGAAGAATCTTTGATCCGGCGGCGCGGGCCGCAGGACAACAGTTTCCCGGCGGGGGTCTTCACGGCCCCCGCCTTTTTTGTCGGGATCAGGGGACGGCCGGGTTCGCGATGGGGAGCCGGGCGGCGCGGCGGATGTAATCCTTCATCGCCCACTGGAAGGGTGAGATTCCGTAGCGTTCGGCCTCCGCCATGGCTTCGTCGAGCGACCAGCCCTGCCGGCGCATGCGGTAGAGGGCGATGACTGTCCCGGTGCGGTCGGCCCCGCGCTTGCAATGCACGAGCACCGGCCCGGGCGAGCGCTCGATGAGATCGAGCACGCGGGCCATCTCCGCGTTGGTGGGGGCACGGAAGCCGTGCAGGGGAACGGAGAAATACTCGATCCCATGGGCGTGCGCGAAAGCCTCCTCGGCGGGATCAATGTCGTCCGGCATCCGCAGATTGATGATCGTCTTCACGCCGCGCCGGACGAGCGCCTCCAGGGCTGGGCCGGTCGGCTGGGCGCTGCGATACAAGCGGGCAGTCACCTCGCCGAAGTTCGGAATCCCGTCGGCCGCCGGGACGCTCCGCGGCCACGAGGTGCACCCGCTGCACCAAGCGAGGACGAAAACGAGGAGCAAGACGGCCCGCATCACGATAGGCTTGTTGCAACCGGCCCGGATGCAAATCCCACGTCGGGGTGAGCAGGAACCCGCCTAGCGCAGCATGGGCACGGGCAGGATCTCGACGTAGACTGCGGTGGCGCCGGTGACGGCGATGGCTTCGATCGCGTGACCGACATCCTTGAGTGAGCGGACCTCGGAGGTCTCCGGGGTGAGGCCGACGCGGCAATTGAACTCCCACCGCTCGAAGCCCTCCGGCAGGGGCTTCCGTCGCTGGCGGCGCACATCCCGGTTCACCTCCTGGCGGATCTTGTCGCGCACGCGCGCATCTTCCCGGGAGGGTGACTGGAGTGGGAAGGTTTTCTTCATCAGTCCGGCATGGTTGTCCCCGGGCGCGGCGACTCAATGCGAATCGTTTCCGTTCGCCAAGTCGGGCGGGGGCCAGGCCATTTTGCGCGTGCCAGCCCCGGCTCGGTGCTCCCGCCGTTCGCTTTTCCGGCTGCTCCGGATCGGCGGCTGGTTGATCGCGATTCCGGTCTTTGTGCTGGTCCTGCTGGTCGTGTTCGCGGGCCCGGCCACGGCCTTGCAGGTCGGGGGACATCCGGCAGGTGATGGGGTGCGTCATCACGCTCGTCCTGTGGGGGTGGAGGTCCGGCTGCCGTTCGCGCCGGCCCCTGATCCGGCGCGTTCCCTTCGGTCTGGCGCCCGCCGGATCAGCTGCTACACGAATGCATGGCATTCATTGGCCGACGCAATTTGCTCCCGATCCTCCGCTGGGCCACTCCGGGATTTTACCTCGATGGCGGCGTGCACGGGGAGATCCTGCTGCCCGGCCGCTACAGTCCGCCCGGAGCGAGTGTCGGGTCGAAAGTGGATGTCTTTGTCTATCGCGACTCCGAGGACCGGCTTGTGGCCACCACGGAGACGCCCCTCGCGATGGTGGGCGAGTTCGCCTACCTGCGGGTGATCAGCGTCAACCCGCGCATCGGGGTGTTTTTCGACTGGGGCCTCGCAAAGGACCTGCTGCTGCCGCTGCGCGAGCTGGCAACGCCGGTGCGTCCCGGCGACTGGCGCATCGTGCGGGTGGCGCTCGATACCAAGACGGACCGCATCATCGCCAGTGCGCGGCTCAGCCGCTGGTTGAACCGCACGCCGGTGCCCTACACCGAGGGGCAGCGCGTCCGGCTGCTCGTGAGCGGCGACACGCCCCTCGGCTATAACGCGATCATCGAGAACGCGCACAGCGGCCTGCTCTACCGGTCGGAACTCGCGGGTTCGCTCGCGACGGGCGAAACGCTGGATGGTTATGTGCGGGCGTTGCGGCCGGACGGGAAGATCGACCTTTCCCTCGACCGGGCCGGCTTCCATCGCATCGCGCCCCTGACCGATCAGATTCTCGCCGCGCTCAAGGCGGCGGATGGACATCTGCCGTTGCACGATAACAGTTCGCCGGCGGACATCCGCGCGGCGCACGGTGTCAGTAAGAAGGCCTTCAAGCAGGCGATCGGCTCGCTCTATCGCGACCGCAAGATCGTCATCGAGCCGACGGGCATCCGGATTCCGGACGCGCCGAAGAGGTAGGGCGGACTCGGCTTGTCCGCCGTAGGCTGGGCGAAGGCTGAGGCACCGCCTCAGCCCGGCTTTCCTCAGTAGATTTCCGGCACGATCATGTCGGTCTTCACGGGCTCGCGGCGGTAGTCGGGGTGACGGATCCGGGCGGGGAGCTCGAGCGGCTCGTGGGGCACCTCGCCGTACTTCACCTGCTTGAGGAGGTGGTCGATGCAGTTGAGCCGGGCCCTCTTCTTGTCCTTGCCCTGCACCACCCACCAACGCGCCTCCGGGATGTGGGTGCGCTTGAACATGACTTCCTTGGCCTTGGTGTATTGCTCCCAGCGCTTGCGCGACTCCAGGTCCATCGGGCTCAGCTTCCACTGCTTGAGCGGATCGTTGATGCGGCACCGGAAGCGGAATTCCTGCTCCTCGCTCGGGATGGAGAACCAGTACTTGACCACCTGGATGCCGGAGCGCACGAGCATCTTTTCGAATTCGGGGACGGTCCGGAAGAACTCCTCGTACTCCGCATCCGAGCAAAAATCCATGACCCGCTCGACCCCGGCCCGGTTGTACCAACTCCGGTCGAAGAGCACCATCTCCCCGGCGGCCGGCAGGTGCGCGATGTAGCGCTGGAAATACCACTGGGTCTTTTCGCGGTCGGACGGGGCAGGCAGGGCCGTCACGCGGGCGACCCGCGGATTCAGCCGTTGGGTGATGCGCTTGATCACGCCCCCCTTGCCGGCGGCGTCGCGCCCCTCGAACAGGATCACCATCCGGTGGCCGGTATGGACAATCCAGTCCTGCATCTTGACCAGTTCGCCCTGAAGGCGGAACAGCTCCCGGAAATACTTGTTGCGGATGTCCTGGTCGGAATCCGACTCCAGCGGCTTGGCGACGCCGCCGGGCGTGAGCGCCTCCCAGTCCTCCCGCTCCATCTCGCGTTCCTCCTCATAGTCGTCGATCAGGTCGCGGTGGATGCGCTTGATGAGATCATCGTTCTTGGCGGAGGGCTCAGGGGGCATGGGAGGAGGAATGTTTAGGAAGATTGGGATTGGGCCCGCAAGCGCGGGGCCGCGGTCAGACCATCCGGCCACCCGGATTTAACCTATCCGTCACATTCGGCGCTGCCGAGGCATTCCTCACTTGCCGGAGCGTGGGGGCGGACGGCACTTTGGGCCTTCGTTCTTACAGCCATGACCAAACCGACCTGTCCCGCCTGCAGCCTTGATGACCTGCTCAGCCTTTCCGACCACTGGGAGTGCGCCACGTGCGGTCACGAATGGCCGAAGGAAGCTGCCGCGGAATCCGCGCGGGTCGTGAAGGATGCGTTCGGCAATGCCCTGGCCGACGGCGACACGGTGGCGCTGATCAAGGACCTGAAGCTGGGCAGCGGATCCCAAGTGCTGAAGTCCGGCACGAAGGCGAAAAGCATCCGCCTCGTGGACGGGGACCATGAGATCTCCTGCAAGATCGAGGGCCAGCCGATGGCGCTGAAGGCCTGCTTCGTGAAGAAGGCCTGAACGGCACCCCGACTATTTTTCGACGACGAGGCCCTCCCGGGCGGAGTCGATCACCTCGATGACGTAGCCGTTGATCGGCTCGCGGAAAAAGAAACGCTCGAACGGCGTGCTGCGCTCGGCGGGATAGACGGTGGCGCCGGCGGCGAGCAGGCGGCGTTTCACCTCGGGAAATTCCGCGAGCGGGTGAAACACGGCGATATGCCGGCCGAACTCGCCCTCGAAGGGTGAGACCTTGAAGCCCGGGGCGTGAAAGACGTGGATGGTCTGCCCGCCGCCGAGATCGAGCCACACGACCTCGATGGGGGAATTCGGGGGCAGCGGCGCGCGGCCCCAGCCGAGCGCGTGTTCCAGCAACTGGGCGGTGCGCTCCACCTCGGTGGTCGGCAGGGTAAGGTGGGCGAATCTCATGAGAGGGGTGGATGGTCCGGGGTAGGGTTGATTCACTGAGTCAGCCGCGATGATCGATTCCCCAACCCAGCGGACTTGGCAAGTCCGCCTTACTTCGGAAAGGCGCGATGCGCCTGGCCGTGGGATAACAAAAATTATGAGACCCTTCCTGCGTTGCTTCAGCGATGGGGCGGGCCAGAGTTTTTTTCCCTGCCTCTGTCTGTTCCCCATCCTTGCTTCCCCATGAGAATGATCGCGCGCCTTGGTGTCTTGCTGTGCCTGTTTCCGACGGTTTCCGCCCTCGCGGCCGAACCGGATAATTTCCGAGTCGAGCCGGGCTTTGTTTCCCTCTTCAACGGCCGCGACCTCACGGGCTGGGGCTACGCCGGCGCGCCGGCGCAGAACTTTGACGGGCTCTTGGTGAGTTCCGACGGCCGCTATGAAGTGAAGGACGGCGTGATCCGGGTGAATGAGCGGACCCCGCGGCTGATCCAGCAGATGACCGCCCAGCAGCCGTTGCCGGCCAACTGCGTGATTCGATTGGAGTACCGGTCGCTCCCGATCGCCGACAGCGGCGTGTTTGTCCGCGGCATGCAGATCCAGGTCCGCGACTTCCTCACGGTCGGGCCGTACTACGATCTCCTCCGTCATCGTCCGCAGGATTGGAATACCTTGGAGATCACGGTGAAGGGGCCCTGGGTTTACGTCTCCTCGAATGGCGAGGCGATCGAGCCCTCGTTTCGCGTGCCCCTCACCGGTGCGCTTAGCCTCGAGGGTGACCTCGGCGTGATGGACTTCCGTCGGATCCGGGTGAAGGAGATCCCCGCCGGCGCCCCCGCGGTGCCCACGGCGCTGCCGGCGGCGGCGGCGCGGCCCAATCTTGCGAACTTGAACCGCCTGATTCGCGTGGCGGTCGTGGGCGACGAAATCGCGCAGCCGTTCCCGGGTGATAGCGGAGCTCCCGGCCGGGGTGGAATCCAGTTGCCCGGGGTGAACGCCCGCCAGCTTGCCGGCATCAAGGCCATCGTCGCCGCCCCGGCGTCAGCCGTACAGGATGTCGCGGCGGCGCGCCAAGCGGTGGCCGCGGCCAGCCTGACTGCGCCGGCTGACCTTCCAGATAAATTGGCGGCGTTGGCGTTGGCGGACCTGAAGCTGGCGAACCAGAGGGCAGAACTTTGGGTGTGGTTTCAGGCGTCACCGCAGCGGTTGAACGCGGCGGCGGCGGCCGCGCTGGGGCCGCAGATCAACACGGCCCCGGCCGGTGGGCGCGGTGGTGGCGGAACAAGGATCGGGAAGGAAGTGCCGGGCGGCGTCCTTGGGCCCACGGGTGCGGCGTTGCAGATCGGGCCACCCGAGGACCTCGCGCCCCGTCCTGACCTGGCCAGCGGGCTGGCGCGCGTGCTCGGGCCGCGGTGGGATGTGCGCAATTTTGCATACCCGGGTGCCACGATCCAAAAGGGCGGGGACACTTCGATTTGGGAACAGGCGGCCCTCACAGCCGCGCTCGATTTCGATCCGGATGTGGTGGTGGTCGTGCTCGGCACGAACGACGCCAAGCCGGAGAACTGGCGCAACGCGGCGGCCTTCGAGGCCGATTACCGGTCGCTGGCGACGGTGTTTGCTGCGGGCGCGGCCCGGCCGGTGCTCTTCTTCGCGAAACCGGCGCCGGCGTTCACGGGGGCTGGCGGGGTCGACGCGAAGTTGCTCGATGCCGATATCCCCGCGCGCATCGATGCCGTGGCCCGGGCGACCGGCGGCACGGTCATCGACCTGCATGACGCGATGAAAGCGTCGGCCGAACTTACGCTCGACGGTGTGCATCCCGACGCCGATGGCGCCGCCCGGATCGCGGCGCGGGTGCAGGCGGCGGTGAGTGCCGTCGTCGGCCGCTGAGCCAGCCGGCGACTCCGATCATCGAGGGTAGGGCGGAGGCGGTGCCTCCGCCGCGATCTCGGGGCTAGTTCCCCCGTTGGATCGCGCCGCCGCAGATCACCAAGTCCACCGGATTGCCGCCCAGTTCGTGGGCGAGCATCCGCTCGTCCTTGTGTCGCAGGAGGATCAAGTCCGCCCGCTGGCCGGGGGCGATCGTTCCGCGATCCCCAAGCCCGAGCAGGGTGGCGGCGTTGACGGTACACGCGGCGATGGCCTCGGCCGGAGTCAGGCCGCAGAATCTGACCGCCAGAGCGATGGCGAGCGGCATGGAGTGGCCCGGGGAGGAGACGGGGTTGCAATCGGTGGCGAGGGCGAGCGCGCCGCCGGTCTCCACGAAAAAGCCGGCGCGGGCAAAACGCTGGCCGGTGTTCAGCGAGGTGGCCGGGAGAATCACGCCGAAGGCGTGGGAGTTCGCGAGCAGGGTGAGATCGGCCTTGGTGGAAACATCGAGATGGGCGACGCCCAGGGCCCCGAGCCGCAGGGCCTCGGGAATCATGCCGAGTGAGACCTGCTGATCGGCGGAGACCCGGAGCGGATGGCCCCGCAGTTTGGCCCGTTCGAGGAGGCGGACGCAGGATTCCACCGTCCAGGCGTCGCGGTCGCAGCAGGCCTCCACGGTCAGGCCCGGAAACTCATGCGATACCGGGGCCAGGATTTCCTTGGTCACCATCTTGGAGAAAACCTCCGGGTCGCCCTCGTTCCCCTGGCCGAGCAACGCGGTGGGGACGATGGTGGCCGGCCACTCGTGGGCGGCGCGCTGGATGGCCTGCAGCATCTTTTGGTGGGCCTCCGCCGCCATGCCGTAGCTGCTTTTCACCTCGGTGGTGGTGGTGCCCTCGCGCAGCATGACGCCGAGCCGCTCCTTCAACCGGGCCGCCAGCTGCTTCCGGGTGGCGTTGCGCACATCATCGACCACGGCGCTGAAGGCCCGGGTCGGCAGCGCCGGCAGTTCGCCGTACCAGCACGCTTGGGTGTGGCAGTCGACAAAACCCGGCATCAGCACCCGTCCGTTGCCCTCGATGATCTCGGCGCCGGCCGGAGCTTCCAAGGCGGTTCCGACGGCGACAATCTTCCCGCCGTCAACCAGGACCTCGCCGTGATCGAGGGCAGCCAGCTCACCCAGCGCGGCTCCCCGCCGTGGCCGCGGACCGTCCGCGAGGGTCAGGACGCGGGCGTTGCGGATGAGGAGAGCCATGGGAACGGGGTTCATGGCGTAAAGGGGCACCGCCGGTTCCGCGAGTGCGAATGCCGACCATCGCACCTGCCCGGCGCGAATCGGATGGAGTTTCGGCGGCGCGCGATTACGCGTTTCGTCAGTGACAAAGACCGCGTCCGACAATCCCAAGCTGAGAACACTCGAGCAGGCGGTGGCCCGCCGGCGTGAGCTGCAGATGGCGGGCAAGAAGGTGGTCCTGACCAATGGCGTCTTCGATCTGCTGCATCCGGGGCACCTCCACTACCTGGAATATGCCGGCAAGCTGGGCGGGGCGCTCTTTGTGGCGCTGAACAGCGACGCGAGCGTGAAGCTGCTCAAGGGTCCGACGCGTCCGATCCAGACGGAGCGCGAGCGCGCGGAGGCCCTGGCCCGCCTGTCGCAGGTGGACACCATTGTGATCTTCCGCGAGTTGCGCCTCACGCCCGAGATCCGGGCACTGCGGCCGGATGTGTACTGCAAGGCGGGCGATTACACCCTCGCGACGCTGGATGCGGGGGAGCGGACCGCGCTGCA
>CAIYFD010000333.1 GCA_903925425.1 uncultured Opitutia bacterium
AGACCGCGCTGTTGAGGGCGGAGAACTTGTTGTCACCGGTCGGGATGACCTTGCCGAAGAATTTCTTGAATAGCTCCGGGTGCTCGCGGAGGCCCTCGGTGGAGTTGACGAAGATGACACCCTGCTTGGCGACGATGTCCTTGATGTTCGAGTAGGCGGCCTCGGAGTCGAACTGGGCTTCGACGCCGGCGAGGAACTTGCGCTCCTGCTCCGGGATGCCGAGGCGTTCGAAGGTTTTCTTGATGTCATCCGGCACCTCATCCCACGTGCGCTTGGGTTTCTGGCCCTGCGAGAGGTAGTAGCGGATTTTTTGGAAATCGATGTTCTCGAGGTCTTTCGTCGCCCAGTGGGTGGGCATGGGCATCGAGAAGAACTTCTTCAGGGCGTTGAGGCGGAACTCGAGGATCCACGGGGCCTCCTTCTTGACGGAGCTGATGTAGCGGACGGTGTCCTCGTTCAGGCCGGTGCCGGCGTCGAACGCGTAGTCGACCTTGTACTGGAAGTCGCCCTTGGTCTGGTCGATGCCAACCGTGGGATTCTCCATGGCGGTCTCATCAGCCGCGGGAGCGAGGGTTTCGGAAGGTGGTTTCATGGCCGGAAGATTTGCGATTGGAAATTTGGGATCTGAGATAGCGGCGGTGCCGCGCTCAGGCCGAAGCCGCCGCGAATTCCTGCTTCACCCAGTCGTAGCCCTTGGCCTCAAGCTCGAGGGCGAGCGACTTGTCGCCGCTCTTCACGATGCGGCCGTCCCACATGACGTGCACGTGGTCGGGGATGATATAGTCGAGCAGGCGCTGGTAGTGGGTGATGAGGAGGATGCCGGGCGAGACGGCGCTGCCGCGCTGGGCGTTCACCCCCTCGGCGACGATGCGGAGGGCGTCGATGTCGAGGCCGGAGTCGGTTTCGTCCATGAGCGCGAACTTGGGCTCGAGCATGGCCATCTGCAGGATCTCGCAGCGCTTCTTTTCGCCGCCGGAGAAGCCGTCGTTGACGGCGCGGGAGGTGAACTTCCGGTCGATCTTGAGCAGGTCCATCTTGGCGTAGAGCCGCTTGTAGTAGGCGGAGGCGTCGATTTCCTCGCCCTCGGCGAGGCGGGCCTGGAGGGCGGCGCGGAGGAAGTTGGCGATGGAGACGCCGGGGATATCGCTCGGGTATTGGAAGGCGAGGAAGAGTCCGGAGCGGGCGCGCTCGTCGGTTTCCATCGC
This sequence comes from uncultured Opitutia bacterium, assembly GCA_903925425.1. Taxonomy (GTDB): domain Bacteria; phylum Verrucomicrobiota; class Verrucomicrobiia; order Opitutales; family Opitutaceae; genus CAIYFD01. Next base: position 1,206 of record CAIYFD010000333.1, read on the forward strand.
GAGGACGGACTTGCCGTCGAGCAGCACGTCGCCGCCCGTGATGGTGTAGTCCGGGTAGCCGGCGATGGCCTTGGCGAGGGTGGACTTGCCGGTGCCGTTGGGTCCCATGATCGCGTGGACTTCACCGCTGCGGATGGTGAGGGACAGGCCCTTGACGATGGGCTTGTCGCCGATGGCGATATGGAGGTTCTGGATTTCGAGGGAGGCCATGAGGAGAAAAGAGAAAGTGAAAGTGAAGGTGGGAAGGGGCGGGCTCAGCGCTTGTTTGCGGCCGAACCCCGGAAGATGATCTCGATGGACTTGGCGTCGTAGCCCTTGGGAAGGACGGCATTCACCTGGTTGAGCACGCCATCGGGAAGGTCGATATCGTAGGTGGCGCCGGTGGCCTCGTCGTGAAAATGGGCGTGCGGGTTGAGGTTCGGGCAGTAACGCGTCGGTCCGCGCTCAAAGTTCACGACGCGCACCAGCTTGCACTGCACGAGCGCCTCGAGGCAGTTGTAGACGGTCGCCAGGGAGATCGTTGGCATCTCCTGCTTGACCCGGACATACACCTCGTCGGCGGTCGGGTGGTCCTGCTTTTTCATCAGGACGCCGTAAACGACCTCGCGTTGGGGAGTGTTGCGCAGCCCGATGTCGGCCAACTTTTGGGCGAATGCTTCGGGGGTTTCTGTGATGGCGGCCATGGAGAGGGAGGTGCAACAAATTGGAATGGTTCTAAGGCGCAAGAGCGAATTAGAACTATTCCAAATCCACGGAAAGTCAGAGGGTCTGAGGATTAGAGCATGAGAGTTTCAGATCCTCCGACCCTCAGATTCTCCGAAAGTCGGTCGTGAAACTCAGCGCTCCACGCGCATCAAGCCGCTACCCTGCAGGCACTAAGGCCGGGCGACGGCTCAGGTGGCCCATTCGAGCGGGGTGTTTTGCTCGATTTCCTCGATGGTGGTAAGACCGAGCAGAACTTTCTTCAGGCCGTCGTACCGAAGAGACCGGTGGCCCACCTTGCGTGCCGCGGCCGTGATTTCCAGGGAGCCTTTGCCTTCGGAAATGAGCCCGCGGATCTCTTCGGTCACGAGAATGAGCTCGTGGAAAGCAATGCGTCCCTTGAACCCGGTCCTGCGGCAGGCCGGGCAGCCGCGTCCGCGGAAGAAGGGCACCTCCGTCAGGCCTTCCTCCTCAAAATATTTCAGCAGCGTGGCCTTGGGCGGGTAATAGGCCTCCCGGCAGTTTTCGCAGATCCGAGCGGCGAGGCGTTGGGCGAGCACGCCCGAGATCGAAGGTGCGACCATGTACGGTTCCACGCCGATATCCATCAGCCGCACGATCGCCTGAGCCGCGTTGTTCGTGTGCAGGGTTGAGAGCACGGCGTGACCAGTGAGGGCGGCCTCGGCGGCAATCTTGGCCGTCTCGAGGTCCCGGATCTCGCCGATGAGGATCACGTCCGGATCCTGGCGCAGGAGGGCCCGCAGAATGAGGGAGAACTTCAGGTCGATGTGCGCGTTGGTCTGGCTCTGGGTGATGCCCGGAAGCTGGATCTCAACCGGGTCCTCGATCGTCGCGATGTTCAGGCTCGCTTGATCGAGCTCGTTGAGCGCCGCATAGAGGGTGGTGGTCTTGCCCGAGCCGGTCGGCCCCGTGACAAAAATCAGCCCGCTCGGACTCGAGAGCAGCCGGCGCAAAGGGTGCAGGATGGTGCGCGACATGAGCATGCCCTCCAGCGTGACGTTCGATTTCCGCCCGCTCATGGCCATGACGCGGACAACGGCCTTTTCCCCGTGCGATGAGGGGATCAGCGACAACCGGAAATGTCCCACCTGACTGCCAAAGGGGATCCTGAAGCGGCCGTCCTGCGGGAAGCGGGCCTCGGAGACATTCAAGTCTGCCAAGACCTTGAGCCGTGTGAACAGGGCACGGTGCAGTTTGCGGGGATAAGTGAGGACCTCGCGCAGGTTGCCATCGACGCGGAAACGGACGCGGGAATGTATTTCCAAGGCCTCGATATGGATGTCGGTGGCGCGCTCCCGGATGGCAAAATGGATGATGTCGTCGAGCAACGGCGCGACCGCGGAGTGCTCCGCCGTGGGCGGGATGTACTCGATGCTGTGGTCGGAGCGGTCAAACAGGGTCGATCGGCCGAGCAGAGCGACACTTTCCTCGACCGACTTTTCCGTGCTGTAGTTGACGGAGATGGCGTCGCGGATTTCCAGCGGGAGCGCGAATACCGGGCTGACGGGCAGCTTGATGGCGTTGCTCAGCCGCTGCACGAGCCGCTCGTTGCCGGGATCGGACATTGCGACGGTGATCACACCGTCGATGATGTACAGGCCAAGGGCCTGGGCCTTCCGGGCGAGGTCGAGGGGGATCCGGGCGACGGCCTCCTCGGTCACCACCGAGGCGAAGGGGTCCACATAGGCGAAGCCACGTGCATCGCCCCAGAACCGGCAGGCGTCCTCCTTCGACAGGAGTTTTTCCGCGATCAACGCCTGGACGAGATCAAGCGTTTCGCCGTGGCGGGACAGCAGCAGGTTCAGCGCGTCGCCCTCCTCCATCTGCGGCAGGACGCGAATGCGTTCGAGGAAGGCAGGCTTATTTGACGCGCTTACCATGGCGGGCCTTGCGGGCTTTGAAGATCTTCTCGATCTCGTGCTGGCTGAAACGTTCCTGTGCAAAGAGCCCGGCGCTGCGCTCCGTCTTGATGTCGGCGAGCAGGTCGGAAAGGCGATAGCGGACCTCCTTGACCACGGGAGCGCCGGTCTCCTCGGCATTTCCGGTCCGGTCCGCGCTCATGGGGCCTCGTTTTCCAAGGAGGCGGGCATCAGCAATTCCTTGAGGATGCGGATGATTTCCTGCGAAGGGGTGTCCTTGCGGATAAAACTGTCGGCCCCGGAGGACATGGTTTCCTCGATGATCTGCCGCGAGGTGAGTGAGGTCAGCATGACGACCGGCACCTCCGCGTCCAAGGTGCGGATTTCCCGGAGCGTTTCGATGCCGGAACGTCCCGGCATGTTGATGTCGAGGAGGACGAGCCCCGGCCGTTCGCGGGCGAACAACTCCAGGGCCTGATCGCCGCTGGCGGCCTCGACGATCCGGGTGGCCCCGAGCTGGCGGACGAGCAAGCCGAGGAAACGACGGATGTGAATCTCGTCATCGACGATAAAAATGGGTTCGGGGAGAATCATGGCCAAGGGAGCGCCGGGAGGCGGACGCTGAATTCGCAGCCGCCGGCGGGCAGGTTCTCGGCGGTGATGGTGCCGCGATGCGCGTCGACGATCTTGCGGCAGATGGCCAGTCCCAGTCCGGTGCTGGACTCGCCGCCGGTGGGCTTGGCGGAGAGGCGGCCAAAGTCGCGGAAAAGCCTGTCCCGCTCGTGGTCCGGGATGCCCGGGCCCTGGTCGCGGATGGCGAATCCGGCGGAACCGGCCTCGGTATGGTAGGCGACGGTGATTTCCGACCCCGGCGGCGAATACTTGATCGCGTTGCTTAGCAGGTTGTCGACGACCTGGCGCATTTTGGCGACGTCCATGAGGGCGGTCGGTGCGCCGGTGTCGTCGGGCAGGGTGATACGAGAGCGTTTTTTTGCGGCCTGAATGTTCTGGAGAAACGCACAACCGCGCAGGAGGTCCGCGAAATTGCATGGCTGCGGATCCAGCCGGAGCTCGCCGGCCTCGATCGTGGCGACGTCGAGCAGCTCGTTGACCAGATCGAGCATCGATTGGCTCGCGCCGTAGATCAGCTCCACGAGCTCCCGCTGGTCCGCTGGTAGGTTGCTGTCGCGAAGGAATTCCGAGAGACCGCGGATCGAGGCGAGGGGATTCCGCAGGTCGTGGGCGGCCATGCCGACGAACTTGTTCTTGGCGGCGTTGGCCGCGCTGAGCTGGGCCACCAGCTGCTTCTGCTGGTCGGCGAGGAATTGGTTGTGGAGGTGGGACTTGATGCGTGCGAGCACCTCGCGCGGCCGGAACGGCTTCGGCAGGTAGTCGGATCCGCCGGCCTCGAGGCCCTCGGCGACATCCTCGGGGGAGTTCCGGGCCGTGATGAAGATCACCGGGGCGGAGGCATCGCCGAACGTGGACTTGAGCGTGCGGCAGGTTTCGAAGCCGTCGATGCCCGCCATCTCGACATCGAGCAGGACCAAGTGCGGCCGGGTCTTGTCATAGTGTTCCAAGGCTTCCTCGCCGGAGGCGGCGTCGACCGGGACATATCCGGCGGACTGAAGGATCCCGCTGAGAACGCGGCGGTTCACCCGGTCGTCGTCCACCACCAGCACCCGGCGGCCGCGCAGTTGTTCGCTGATGCGCCGGCTGCACAGGACTTTTCCCGGAACGGGATGGGTCGAGCCGTAGGCCGTATCCCCGCCGCCGGCCCGGGCTTTCGAGGTGGGCGGTCGGGTGGTGGCCGGCCCTTGGCGGGTAACGGATGACATGGGCCGGCTAATCGACCCATCGGGGATTTCCTTGAGCCCGATTCCGCTCCCGGGCGCCGATCCGGCCGAATCACCGGCTGGGATGGGCGCGCGAAACCATCACCCGCCGTGCTCGGCCAACCAGCGCTCGGCCTCGATGGCGGCGGCGCAGCCCATGCCGGCGGCGGTGATGGCCTGGCGGTAAACGTGATCGGCGCAATCGCCCGCCACATAAACGCCGGGCACATTGGTCTGAATCTGGGAGCCACTGGCGGGCTTGAAGTAGCCGCCCTCGTCGACGTCGAGCGCCGCGGCGAATGGGCCGGTGTTGGGTACGTGACCGATCGCGACAAAGACGCCTTTCAACGGGAGCACCGACTCGGCGTTGGTCTTCAGGTTCTTGATGCGCAGTCCGCTGACCGCGCCTTCCGCCACGCCCTCGACCGCGACCGGCACGCTGTCCCAGACGCACTGGATCTTCGGGTGCGAGGTGGCGCGGTCGGCCATGATCTTCGAGGCACGGAGAGAATCGCGGCGGTGCACGAGGTAGACCTTGCTCGCGAAACGGGTGAGGAAAAGCGCCTCCTCGGCGGCGCTGTCGCCGCCTCCGATCACGGCGACGTCCATCTTGCGGTAGAAGGCGCCGTCGCAGGTGGCGCACGTGGTCACGCCCTTGCCGCCGTAGAGTTCCTTTTCGCCGGGCACGCCGGTCATGCGCGGGGAAGCGCCGGTGGCGATGATCACGGCCTTGGCGAGGATGACGCGGTCGGCGGTGACGAGCTTGCGCGGGAAGGATGTGAAATCGACCGACGTGACCTGCGTCTGTTCGAAACGCGTGCCGAACTTGGTGGCCTGCTTCCGCAGGTTGTCCATCAGCTGGAAGCCGTCGACGCCCTCGGGAAAGCCGGGAAAGTTTTCCACCTCGCTGGTGGTCGTGAGCTGCCCGCCGGGCAACGAGCCCTCGAGGAGCAACGGGGTGAGATTGGCGCGGCCGGTGTAGATCGCGGCGGTGAGACCAGCGCAGCCGGAGCCGACGATCACGACATTTTCAACGGGGGGAACGGACATGAGGCGAGGAGTTCAGCCGCAACATACCACACTTGGGAAGGGGAAAAACCAAAGCCGCACCCTGGGGGCGCGGCTTTGGTTCAGATTAACCAAGGCTTTACACCCTGGTTGTGGCGAACGGATCGTTGGCGATCCCATCGCCCGCGGACTTACGTCAGTGCGGCCTGGTAGTTCGCCTCGGCGGCGTCCCAGTCCACGACATTCCAGAAGGCAGCGATGTAGTCGGGGCGGCGGTTCTGGTAATTGAGGTAGTAGGCGTGTTCCCAGACATCGAGGCCGATGACGGGCTTGCCCTCGATGCCGGCGACGGCCTTGCCCATCAGCGGGCTGTCCTGATTGGCGGTGGAGCCGATGGAGAGCTTCTTGTCAGCGCCGACGACGAGCCAGGCCCAGCCGGAGCCGAAGCGGGTGGCGCCGGATTGCGCGAATGCGGCCTTGAACTTGTCGAAGTCGCCGAAGGTCGCGGTGATCGCAGCGGCGAGGGCGCCCTTTGGCGCGCCGCCCTTGCCCGGGCCGAGGATGGTCCAGAAGAAGGAGTGGTTACTGTGACCGCCGGCATTGTTGCGCACGCCGCCGCGAATACCCTCGGGGACCTTGGAGAGGTCGGCGATGAGGGCGTTGACGCTGAGGGCGGCGAGGTCGGGCAGGTCCTTGAGGAAATTATTGGCGTTGGTGATGTACGCCTGGTGGTGCTTGCCGTGATGGATCTCCATCGTCTTGGCGTCGATGTGCGGCTCAAGGGCGTTGGAAGCGTAGGGAAGTTTGGGCAGTTCGTAGGCCATGGGTGCGAAGGATTGCTGGTTAAACAGGACTGATAGAACGGCTACCGTGTGTCAGGGCCCCGGTGGCGTCAAATAATTCGACGGGTTGTGACTCCCGGCCTTCGGGGTTGCCTTTCCCTCCGCAGATGGGTGACGGTAAAAACTTACCCATGAAACTCCGCTTCCATTTCACCCTCCCGCTGCTTTCCCTCGCCCTCGTGTCCGGCTGCGGCAAATCGACGTCGTCCAGTGCCGCCGCCCCCGGGGCACCGGCCGCGGCCAAGCCCGCCGCCACGGCGGCGGCCGGGGCGCAGTTCTCCGACGGCCAGGTCCTTGAGGCCTTTGGCTGGTACATTGGCGGCCAGACCGGGGTGTCGGAGATCGGCCTTTCCGCGACCGAGACCGACGCGCTGCTCAAGGGCGTCCGCGGCGCGGCCAACGGCGAAAAGTCGCCCTACGACATGGCCCAGGTGGGACCGAAGCTGGATGAATTCATGCAGAAGCGGATGGGCGCGGCCCAGGCGAAGGTGCAGGAGAAAAACACGGCCGAAGGCGCCGCATTTTTCTCCAAGCTCAAGGACAACAAGAGCGTGACCATTCTGCCGAGCGGCCTTGGCTACGAGGTCCTGAAGCAGGGCAGCGGTCCGGCGCCGAAGCCCACCGACACGGTCAAGGTCCACTACGAGGGGAAGTTCATCGACGGCACCGTCTTCGACAGTTCCATCGCGCGCGGCGAGCCGGCCGAGTTTCCTCTGAACGCGGTCATCCCCGGCTGGACCGAGGGCCTGCAGAAGACGACCAAGGGCGGGAAGCTGAAGCTCTATGTTCCCGCGAAGCTCGCCTACGGCGACCAGGGCCGCCAGGGCATGCCGCCGGCCTCGACGCTGATTTTTGAAGTGGAGTTGCTGGAGATCAATCCTCCGGCGGCACCCGCCGCGCCGATGACGGCGCCGGCGACGAAGTAAGGTCCGCGCGCCCCTACGGGCGCGCCTTCATTCCTCGGCGCGCTTGGCCTTGAAGAAGGCCTGCAGCATCTCCCGGCACTCGGGCTCGAGCACACCGCCGGCGGTGAGTTCGACGTGGTGGTTCACGCGGGGCAGATCGTTGAGATTCGTCGCGCCGCCGAGGCAGCCCATCTTGGGGTCGGGGACGGCGTAGCAGACGCGCTTGACGCGCGACATCAGCATGGCGCCGCTGCACATCGGGCAGGGTTCCTTCGTCACGTAAACCGTGGCGCCCTCGAGCCGCCAGTCGCCGAGCTTCGCGGCGGCCTGGGTCAGGGCGAGCATCTCGGCGTGGGCGGTGGGATCGCGGGTGCTCTCGACCGTGTTGTGGGCCGCGGCGATCACCTCGCCGCCGATCTCGATGATCGCACCGATCGGCACCTCGTCCCTGCGCCAGGCGTCGATCGCCTGGTTGTAGGCCAGGCTCATGTAGAAGGCGTCGTCGCGGTTGAACTGAGACGGGAAGCGCTTCTCGAACGGGCAGGGGACGGCGGGCATGCTGCCCAAACGCTCAACGCCGAACGCCGAACGCTCAACGCTCAAGTAGGACCGGCGGAGGCGGATGAACGCCGAATGCCAACGCCGAATTAAGGAGTATTGAGCGTTCGGGGTTCGGCGTTGGGCGTTCAGCGTTCCTGCCTTTTGGATCGCCGGCCGGTAAAGCCTTGCGTCAGCCGGAGCTTTCGGGCTTTGGTCTGGGCTCCGTTTTCCGGAACCGAACCCGCTATGATCCAAGCTCCTGCTGCCAACTCCCCCATTACCCATGCCTGACGGCGACGCGATTGAAGTTGAGGGCAAGGTGGCGGCGGTGCTCCCCGGGACCATGTTCAAGGTGCAACTGGCCAACGGCCATGTGGTGCTGGCGCATATTTCCGGGAAACTGCGGAAGAATTTCATCAAGATCGCCGCAGGCGACTCCGTGAAGATGGAGATGAGCCCGTACGACCTCGAGAAGGCCCGGATTACTTTCCGGATCAAGGAGCAGAATGCCTTCGTGCCGCCGCCGATGCGCCGACGGTATTGAGCCGGCGTAGCGCCGGCGGAGTTGGGAGTTGGCAGATAGGAGTTGGGGTCGGAGGGTTTAGGGCCAGCCTGCGTCCTTTGGCTGGATGATGGTTTGCTCCATCTCCCCGCTTCGAACTTCGATCTCCACGCGTATCACGCGTCTCCCCATGCCCCGATCCTCCGCCCCCCGTCGATCCCCCGCGACCAGTCGCGCGGCGCCGATCTGGGCCGAGGACATCGATGCGTTCATGGCTTTCCTTGCCTTGGAGCGCGGGCTGGCGCGGAACACCCGCGAGAGTTACCAGCGTGATCTCGACCAAGCCGCTGCCTTCTTCGCCAAGCTTGAGCGTTCCGGCTGGGAGAAGGTGACTCACCGCGATGGGGCCGCGTGGGTGCAATCGATCCACGGCAAGCCGGCCAGCGTGGCGCGCAAGCTGACGGCGCTGCGGGTCTTTGCCCGGCACTTGGTGCGGGAGAAGCGCCGCGCGGATGATTTCACCGAACTGCTGACCGGCCCGAAACTCGGTCGGCGCATTCCCGGCACGCTGACCGCGGAGGAAGTGGCGCGGCTGTTGGCGGCCCCCAGTGGAGGCGATCCACGGGCGTTGCGGGACCGGGCGCTGCTGGAGCTTTTTTATTCGAGCGGCCTGCGGGTGTCCGAGCTCGCGGCGCTGACCCTGCAGCAGATCGATCTCGCGGGCGGATTCATCCGGGTCTTCGGCAAGGGCGCGAAGGAACGGGTGGTGCCGGTCGGGGCCCGGGCGCGTGATGCACTGGCGGCGTGGATCACCTCGGGCCGTCCGCACCTCGTGAAACCGCGCACGGGCAGCCAGATCTTCCTGAACAACCGCGGCACCGCGCTCTCGCGCGTGATGCTCTGGATGCTGGTGAAAAAACACGCGCAGCGGGCAGGGCTGGAGGCGAGGAACGTGAAACCCCATTTGCTCCGGCACTCGTTCGCGACGCACCTGCTGGGCGGCGGCGCCGACCTGCGGGCGATTCAGGAGATGCTCGGGCACGCCAGCATCACAACCACCCAGATCTACACCTCGGTGGAAGCGAGTCGCCTCGCGGACCACCACGCGAAGTTCCACCCGCGCAATCGGGAAGGAAAGACCTGACGATCCTTTTTAACCACGGATTACTCGGATTGCCCGGATGGCAATCCATCGGGTGCCTGAGGACGGGGTTGCCATTAATTTCCATGAAATCCGTGTAATCGGTGGTTGGTTCGAAACCGGATGGATGGGTGGTTGACCGGAAAGATTTGAAGACGAGGGGAGGGCCGGGTTCGCTTTCGGTTCATGGGGTTTCTGCGCAATTATTCCCTCCCGGGGCTGCTGCTGTTGGCGGTCCAGATCGCATGCATTGTCCACGTGGTCCGCAACGGGCGGAACACGATGTGGATCATGCTGATCCTGTTCGCCCCGGGCATCGGGGCCGCGGTCTATTTCATCATCGAAGTCTGGCCGGACCTGCGCGCCGGGCGCGGCCGCGGGCTGAATCTGCAGATCCCGGAAACGTCCGGGCGCACAATCAAACGCCTGCAGGAGGAACTGGATTTTTCCAGCACGGTGAAGAAGCGGGTGGAACTCGCCCAGGCGCTGGCCTCGGCGAGGCGCTACGACGAGGCAACCGAGACCCTCGCGGTCTCGTTGCGCGGGGTGTTCAAGGACGATCCCGTGCTGACCCTCGAGCTGGCGGAGGTGCATTTTCAGGCCGGCCGCCACGTGGAGGTACTGGCGGCTCTGGACACCCTCGACCGGCTGCAGAGCAAGGACGGGCGCCAGCGAAGACTGCTGCTCGCCGCGCGTTCGCTGCAGGGGCTGGGCCGGAACGGCGAGGCCCGCGCGTTTTTCGACGCGGCGCTGGAGCAGGCCTCGGGCGAGGAACCGCGCTGCCGGCTGGCGCAATTCCTGGTCGCGCAGGGCGAAACCGCGGCGGCGCGGGCCCTGTTTGCGGAGGTCCTGAAAAACGCCAAGCAGGGCGGCGGGATTTTCCAGCGGCATAACCGCGCGTGGATCGCCCTGGCAAAGGACGGGCTCGCGGCGCTGGGCAAGGAGTAGGGTGAGGCGGATGGATGAAACGCCGAACGCCGAACGTCCAACGCTGAACGTTCAAGTGGCCATGGTCTCACTTCGAAGTTCGAAGTTCGGCGTTGGGCGTTCGGCGTTTGTCTGCCGTGGGGCCAAAAGGCAGGGAAGGCTTTCCCGGCCCCCTGGGATCCAGGGCGCGTGGGGAAACACGCCCCTGCCTTATTTCTCGGTCAGTAACCGGCGCAGATAGGCGCCATAGCTGGATTTGCCGAGCTTCGTGACGTTGGCCTCGAGCTGGGCGCGGTCGATCCAGCCGTGCTTGAAGGCGATCTCCTCGATGCAGGCGATCTTCAGGCCGGTGCGATTTTCAAGGACGTTGACGAACGTGGCGGCTTCCACGAGCGAGTCGTGCGTGCCGGTGTCGAGCCAAGCTGTGCCGCGGCCGAAGACCTCGACGTGGAGACGGCCCCGGTCGAGGTAGAGCCGGTTGAGGTCCGTGATCTCGAGTTCGTTGCGCTTGGAAGGCTTGAGCGAACGGGCCAGCGCCACGACCTGCTGGTCGTAGAAGTAGAGGCCGGGGATGGCGTAATTGGACTTCGGCTGGGCGGGCTTTTCCTCGAGGGAAAGCACGCGGCCGTCGGGGGCGAACTCGACCACCCCGTAGGCGGAGGGCTCCGCCACGTGGTAACCGAAAATCGTGGCGCCGCTGGTGCGGCCACTGGCCGACGCGAGGGACTTCATGAAGTCGGCCCCGTAGAAAAGGTTGTCACCGAGGACGAGCGCGGAGGTTTCCCGGCCCGTGAGGAAACCGGTGTCGCCCGCGATGTGGAACGCCTGGGCGAGGCCGTCGGGACTGGGCTGCTCGGCATAGCTGAGCTGCATCCCGAGGTTTTCGCCGGAACCCAGGAGGCGGCGGAAAAGCGGCAGGTCCTGCGGGGTGGAGATGATCAGGACCTCGCGGATGCCGGCCAGCATCAGCACCGACAGCGGATAATAGATCATCGGCTTGTCGTAGACCGGCATGAGCTGCTTCGAGACCGCGATGGTCAACGGATAGAGGCGCGTCCCCGAGCCCCCCGCCAAGATGATGCCCTTGCGGTGGGGCGCGCCAGTTGAAGTAGAAGGTTGAAGCTGAAGTGAAGACATTAGCGATCGAGGGATTTGATCAGGCCGTGGATCATGCGGGAGATTTCACGCAGCTCAGCGAGCTGTTTGCGACCGGTTTCTTCGTCCATATACCGCAGGGCGATCGCCCGCAGTACTTGGGATCGGGATTCGCCGGCTGAGCCTTTGTTGTAGCTAAGGAATTGCTTGAACTCGGCTTTGCCTGACCGTTCCGCGCCCTCGGCAATGTTATCGGCAATACTGTTGGTTGACCGGGTAATCTGATCCTTGAAGCCCCAGTCCCGGCAATCTGCCAGCAAGTGGTAGATCTCGATGCTCAAAGCATGTGATCGTCGCCAGACCTCCAGCCTCTCAAAGGACTCCTCTGCTGGCTCCATATCTTCAACTTCAACTTCAACTTCCAACTTAAACTAGCCGAGCGTCTAGGCACTCGTGCCTAGACGCTCGAGCTTGTAGGAGCCGTCGAGGATGCCTTTCCACCACGCTTCGTGATCGAGATACCACTGCACGGTTTTCCGGAACCCGGACGTATGGTCCTGCTGCGGGGTCCAGTTGAGCTCGCGCTTGATCTTCGAAGCGTCGATCGCGTAGCGCAGGTCGTGGCCCGGGCGGTCGGTGACGAAGCTGATTTGCTGCGCGTACGGCTGGCGGTCGGCGCGCGGCCGGAGCTCGTCGAGCAGGCCGCACAGGAGGCGCACGAGGTCGATGTTCTGGCGCTCGTTGTTGCCGCCGATGTTGTAGGTCTGCCCGAGCCGGCCGTGGGCGACGACGGCATGCAGGGCCTCGGCGTGGTCGCCAACGTAGAGCCAGTCGCGGATGTTTTCACCCTTGCCGTAGACGGGAATCGGATCGCCGCGGAGGGCCTTCAGGATGACGACGGGGATGAGTTTCTCGGGGAACTGGAACGGGCCGTAGTTGTTGGAGCAGTTCGTGACCAGCACGGGCAGCCGGTAGGTGTCGGCCCAGGAACGGGCGAGGTGGTCGGAGGAGGCCTTGCTCGCGGAGTACGGCGAGTGCGGATCGTAGGGCGTGTCCTCGGTGAAGAGTCCGGTGGCGCCGAGCGAGCCGTAGACCTCGTCGGTCGAGACGTGGAGAAAACGGAAGTGATCCTTGGCGGCTCCCGTCAGCGATTCGAAATGGGCGCGGGCGGCCTGCAGCAGCGTGAAGGTGCCGACGATATTTGTTTGGATGAAGGCACCCGGGCCGTCGATCGACCGGTCGACATGGCTCTCGGCCGCGAGGTGCATGACCCAGTCGGGCTTGAACTCCGCGAAGAGCCGGCCCATCGCCGGGGCGTCGCAGATATCGGCCTGCACAAAACGGTAGCGCGGATTCGCGGCGAGGTCGTCGAGCGAGTGCCGGTTGCCGGCGTAGGTGAGCGCGTCGACGTTGAGCACGCTGTGCCCGGTCGTGGTGACGAGGAGGCGGACCAGATTGCTGCCGATGAAACCGCAGCCGCCGGTGATTAAAATTTTCATTCTGAAAATTTAGCTTAAGGGAAAAAGTTTAAGTTTAGGTGGCAGGCAGGGCAGTCGGAGATGGTCCGGGAAGCGGAACTTCAACTTAAACTCGCAACTTCAACTCGCGCTCGCGCGGCGCCACTGGCGCAAGGCTGCACCGACGGAGTCGTGGACCTCGGTCAACGTGATCCCGGCGGCGGCGAGCTTGGAGGAATCCATCAGGCAGTTGGAGCGCGGGGTCTTCGCGGCGACGTGCATGAACTCGTCCTCACTCTTGAAGAAAGAATATTCCTTTGGGCAGACGCCGCTCTTCAGGATCAGGTCGACGACCTCGTGGGTGGTGACATGGCCGGGGTTGGTGACGTTGTACGTGCCGAAGGGGATGCGCTTTTCCCAGCAGGCGAAAGTCGAGGCGACGAACTCGTGGAGGTGGGAGATCGAATTGGCGGCCTCGAGCAGGCGCGGGTAGCGCATCAACTTGGTGAGGTAGTTGCGCGGGTTCTCCACGTGGTCGTATGGGATGCGCAGGCGCCAGAGGTAGACGTTGGACTGTCCGGCGAGGACCTCCTCGCCGAGGGCTTTGGTGCCGCTGTAGAACGAGCAGTGGTTGGTGCGGAAGGTGAAGTTGGGGGTGTCCTCCTCGCGGAAGCCGGTGCCGTCCGCGCGGGCCCCGCTGTAGATGCAGCCCGAGGAGACATGACCCCAGGGCACGCCGGCGGCGGCGCAGGCCGCGGCGATGCGGCCGGGGACCACCGCATTGCCGAAGAGGCACTCGGCCTTGTGCAGCTCGCAGGCGTCGACGTTGGGTTTGCCGGTGTAACCCGCGGCGTTGATCAGGAACTCGGGCCGATCCGCCTTGAGCGCGGCGGTCAGCTGCACCGGGTCGGTGTAGTCGAGTTCGGCGCGGCGCAGATTGCGGAACGGGACGCCCTTGCGGGTGAGAAGCGACTGATAGGCCTGACCGACATAACCGGAGCCACCGAGCAGATAGATCATAAAACGTCAGTGAAAGGGACCCGGGGTGGGCGGAACAAGGGTAATTTCTGGCGCTGGCGACGGCCGCCGCCGGCGCGCGGCACGGAATCCTTTTGCCTCGCCGTGCAATTGCCGCCATCCAGTGGCTGCGGGCGGCCTTCGTGATCTGCGAGTCTCGCCGCCACGAATGACGCCCCCTCCCGTCCCTCAGACCGCTTCACGCTTGGGTGTGTGGCTCGCCGCCGCGCTCTGGGGTTTGCTGACCTTCGCGGTCTTTTTTCACTACGCCCAGTTCCTCGACAAGGTGGGCTGGAATGCGATCGAGCTGATCATCGCGCAGAAGCTCACCGAACACGGGGTCTACGCCACGAGCCTGGACTATGCTTCGGCGGTCGCCTGGCGCCCGGTGCTGCCGACCCTGGTGGTGACCTTGCTGCATCTTGGGACCGAGGATCCCATCCGGATCTACCAACTGGCCTGCGGGCTCTCCTTCGCGACGTTCGTGGTGGCGATGTATCTGTCGGGCCGGCTCATCGGCAACGCGTGGACCGGGCACCTGGCGGCGCTGGGCGCCTTCGTCTGCCCGGCGGCCACGACGTACCTAGTGCACCATATCCATTCCTATTCCAACGTGATCACGATGGGATTCCTCGGGCTGGCGATCCACGCGAGTGTTGCCTTGCTCGTGGACCGGTCCGGCGCCCCCGCTCCCCGGACGGCTCAATATCTTCGGGTGGGACTCTGGTGGGGGCTCGCCTATCTGTGCCGCGCCGAATTGTTGCTCTACTTCGGCGTCCTGCTGGCCGTCCTGGCTTGGCAGACCTGGCGGGTCCGCGGGCGATTCACGCCGCTGCTCGGAGCGCTCGGAATGTTCCTGCTCCTCTTCGTGCCGTACAATGTCTACGCGGCCCAGGTGAACGCCCGGGATGGCATCCTGATCCGGAAAACCATCTACGGGTTCTACATGAGCCAGGGCTGGGCGGATCCGGCGACGGACGCGGGCGGGGACATCGAGGGGGACGGCTACCTGTACGCGATCAAGCTTTACGGCGATCCCTTGGCAAACGGGGAGAGCCTGGTGCGCGCCGTCCTGAAGAACCCGGCGGCATTGCAACGGCGCGTGCAGGTGAACGCCGCGCGTTTCTATCAGCTCTATTTCGACCGGGATTTTGTCGCCCCCTGGCTGACGGGCGCGGCGGCCCTGGGCGTGCTGCTGGGAATCGGAGCGACCGAGGCGAAGCGCCGGCCGCTGGCCTGGTTTCTCCTCGGGCTTTTCGCCGCGACGCATTTCGTCCTGATCTTCCACATCGATCCGCGCTACCTGACCATCGCGGTTCCGCCACTGATCCTCGGGGGCGTCATTCTCGTCCACGTGGGGACGACTTTTTGGGCCAAGCGACTGCCGTCACTGCCGGCATGGGCCTTGGCCGTGCCGGCCTTGGGCCTGGTGGCTTTTCTCGCCCGTGATCAAATGCGGACTCTCTGGCCGGACGGCAGTCCGGGCGGAGCGGGGACAGTCGTCATGAAGGCGTTCGGCGATCATTTCCGGGCGGCCGTCAAACAGCCCCATCTGATTGAAAACACGGAGCCGCATATCGTGCTGCTGTTTCCGGCCAAGTCGGCGATTCCCCCGGAGGACCAGTTTCTCCTGCCCTATTTTGCCCACACGGCCTGGGTGAACCGCGGGGCGGCGGGCAAGTTTCCGCGGGGCAAGTTCTATTCGTTCCGGGATTGCGAGGACGACTACGTCTATGTGCCGGCCGAGCTCCGGCAGGATGGCCGTTTTACCGCCGCCCGCGTGGTCTCCGAATTCGAGAGCCCGGTCCTCGGGCACTACTTCCTGTTTGAGATGCATCCGTGACGGATGCCCCGCTTACTTCCGGCGGTAGTCGCCGCGGCTGAAATATTTTTCCAGCCAGACGTACATGCAGATGAAGAAATACCTGCTGCCCATTTCCTTGATCTTGAGCTTGGCCACGCCGTGTTTGCGGTTGCGCCAGCTGATCGGGACGACCGTCCAAGTGTAACCGCGGACGATCGCCTTGAGCGGGATCTCCACGGTGAGATTGAAGTGCGGCGCGAGGAACGGCCGGCAGCCGTCGATCGTGGTGCGGCGGTAGGCCTTGAACGCGTTGGTGGTGTCGTTCAGCCGGATGTTGAAGCCGACGCGCACGAGGAAATTCGCGAGGCGGTTGACCAAGAGCTTCACGCGCGGGTAATCGATCACCTCGCCGCCTTCCACGAAGCGGCTGCCGAAGGCGCAGTCGTAGCCTTCGTTCAGCACCTGCCAATAGGTCACGGCGTCGGCGGGCGCATCCGAGGCGTCCGCCATCATGATCACCACAGCGTCGCCCCGGCTGTGATCGATGCCGCAGATGACGGCGCGGCCGAAGCCATTTGCCCCGGTGTTGCGCACGGGGACCAGGGTCGGGATTTGTTGTTTCAGGTCCTCCAACACCGCCCAGGTGCGGTCGCGGCTGCCGTCGTCGACCACCACGATTTCATGGGGCACGCCCGCGGCGGTGAAGACGCGATGGATGGCCTCGATCGTCGGGGGCAGCGATTCCTCCTCATCCCGGGCGGGGATGACGACGGAAAACAGTTTCAGTGGCTCGGCCGGGGGCATGCTGCCAGTTGAAGTCCGAAGTTTAAGTTCAAGATGGGGCGACGGTCTCGGCGTATGGCTTCAACTTCAACTTTCAACTTAAACGGCGCCGTGCTGTCGGCCCAGGGTCTTCAGAGCGGCGCGGACACGTCGAGCCAGTCGGGATTCTCGCGGGCGTGAGCGGCGATTTCGTCGAGGATGGCGTCGGTCGGGGTCTGCGGGCGCCAGTCCCAGAGCCGCGTGGCCTTGGCGTGATCGAGGACGATCCAGGGGAGATCGAAGGGGCGGGGTGAACCGTCGGCGACGACCGGATGGGGGCCGAAGTGGGCGTCGCACCAGGCCGTCAGCTGCCGAAGGGAACGGGCGGAGGCCGTGCCCCCCGAGACGTTCACGATGCGGTCCGCGGCGGACAGTTTCGGAGCGGCGAGCTGCTTCGCAAGCAGCGGCAGGAGATCGCGCGGATGCAGGCAGTCTCGCACCTGGTGCCCGAGGCCGCCGAAACCGAGATACTTCAGGGGCCGGTGGCGCAGGTGGCTGTTCAGCCAGTAGCTGTAGATGCCCTGATCAGGCCGCCCGAACTGGCCGGCGCCGGCGAGGACGCCGCAACGGTTGATCCAGACCGGCAGGCCGAAGGTTTCGCCGTACTCGAGTGCGAGGGCCTCGCTGGCGAGCTTGGTGGCGCCGTAGAGCGAGACGGGGGCGGTGGTGGGGAAATCCTCGGTGATGCCGCCGGCTGCAAGGCCAGCGGGCTGGCCCGCGCCCGGCACCGGCTGGAACGCACCCCGGACCTCGCCGACCTGCAGGCCGGCCAGCGCGGCGATGGAGTAGACCCGGCTGGTGCTGAGCAGCACGAAGCCGGCGCGGTGGCGCTTGCAGAACTCGAGGAGGTTGACGGTGCCGCCGAGATTGTGCTCCACGAGTTGGCGTGAGCTGGACTTGCCGTCGACACCGGCGAGCACGCTGGGATTGGCCGCAGCGTCGATCACCCAATCGGCGGCGGGCAGATCGTCGATGTCGCTCGCGGCCCGCAGGTCGCCGTGGAAAATCCTGATGCCGAGCGCGCGGAGTGCGGCCCGGTTGGTCTCGCTGCCGGGGCGGATGAAGTTGTCGAAGCCGCTCACCTGGTGCCCGCCGGATTCGACGAGGGCGCGGGCGAGGGTGCTGCCGGCAAAACCACAGATGCCGGAGATGAGAATTCGCATGCGGCTACGCTTGGGAAAATTCCCGGGGCCGGGAAGCGTGATTTTTGCCGAGGTCCCCAGTCAGGGGGAGGTCTCGGCGACGGTCTTGGCCGCTTCGGCCTGCTTATCTTCGTAAGCTTTGCGTTGGATCATGCTGATCTCGAGCAGATCGCTCACGAGCATCCGGGCCTCGCGCTCGGCGATGAGCTGGTCCCGCTTGGCGTCGGCCTCCGGGTCGCCCGTGGATGGCAGCGGGGCCGGCGTCGCGGCCGGGGTGGCAGCCGTCGAGGCCGTCGCGGTCACGGGCGTGGCTTCACCCGGAGCGACGCCGTCGATGCGAAGCCCGAGCACGGTGCGTTCGGTCCCCACCTGGAGGGTGGCGGTGTCGGCGTCGGCGGCGACGAGTTTGGCGGGGCCGAAGGATTCGCCGACCCGCAGCCAGGCGCCGGTCTTCTCGACGGTGTCGTTGATGCGGACCGTGAGGGTTTCGCGGATGCCAAGGACCCCTGCCAGTTCCCAGCGCGCGGGCTGGGCGGGTGCCGGGGAAGCGGACGCGGGTGGCGAGACCGGAACCGAGGGAGAAGTGGCGGCTGGGTTCTCGGCTGCTCCGAGACAGGGTGCGATGGTCAGCAACCCCAGGAGGGTAAACGCGCGCGGGTGCATGGCTCTCAGACGTTGAGCAAAGCCCGGGGCTGCGTCAATTCGCGTACTGCCTGCCGCGGTGGGGTGTTCGACTGGCCATGGCCAGCCGCCCGCCGGAGTGCGTGCCTCACGCCCGCTTCCGCCAGGCCTCGACGATCTGGCGGATGGTGTCCTCGAGCGACTGGGTGATGTCCCAAGCGGGGTAGTGGGAGCGCATCTTGCGGAGGTCGCTGTAGTAGCAGATGTGGTCGCCGGCCCGGTTCTGGTCGACGTAACTGAAGACCTGAGGCTTGCCCGAGAACTTCTCGGCAATCTTGAAGGCCTCGAGGATGGAGGTGCTGTTGGCCTTGCCGCCGCCGAGGTTGTAGACCTCGCCAGCGCGGGGCGCGGCGACGAAGGCGGCCATGAAGCGGGCGACATCGAGCGAGTGGATGTTGTCGCGCACCTGCTTTCCCTTGTAGCCGAAAACCTTGTACTCGCGGCCCTCGAGGTTGCATTTCACGAGGTAGCTGAGGAAGCCGTGCAGCTCGACGCCGGTGTGGTTCGGGCCGGTGAGGCAGCCGCCGCGCAGGCAGCAGGTCGGCAGGTTGAAATAGCGGCCGTACTCCTGGACCATCACGTCAGAGGCGACCTTGGAGGCCCCGAACAGCGAGTGCTTGGACTGGTCGATCGTGAAGGTCTCGGCGATGCCGTGCGCGTAGGCCGGATCGGCGTAGTCCCAGCGGGTCGGGAGTTCCTGCAGAGCGATGCGGTTGGGGGCGTCGCCGTAAACCTTGTTCGTGCTCATGTGCACGAAGGGCGATTCGGGCCGGGCCTGCCGCACGGCCTCGAGCAGGTTCAGGGTGCCGACGGCGTTGGTGTCGAAGTCGTCGAAGGGGATGGCGGCGGCGCGGTCATGGCTGGGCTGGGCGGCGGTGTGCACGACCACGTCCGGCTGCACGGTCTTGACGAGGGCGAGGACGCCAGCGCGGTCGCGGATGTCGAGTTCGTGGTGCACGAAGCCCGGCAGGTCGCGCTGCAAACGCTGCTGGTTCCAGCGGGTGTCGCCCTGCGGCCCGAAGAAGACGGCGCGCTGGTTGTTGTCCACGCCGTGCACGGTGTACCCGAGCTCGCGGGAGAAATACTGGCAGACCTCGGAGCCGATCAGGCCCGAGGAGCCGGTGACGAGAAGGGTCTTGGGTTTCACGGGGCGGTGGCCGGACAAATTACAAAGGCCCGAAGCGGCATTTCGCCCAGGCCACGATCCAAGTCAGGGGATCGCGGATCATGCGGACCTTCTTGCCCTCCTTGAACGAGCGCGAGTTGTAGCTGATCGGAATCTCGATCGGGCGGTGACCCTTGCGGACGAGCTTCATCAGGAGCTCCCAGTCGAAGTCAAAGCGGTTGCAGGTGAACGTGAGTCCCTGGATGCAGTCGCGCCGGAAGACCTTGTACATGGTGAAGGGGTCTTTCAGCCAGACGCCGAGGGAGACATTGATCAGCATGGTGAACGACCAGTGGGCGACGTTGAGGGCGAAGGCGTGGAGCGGCTGGTCGTCGAACTTCCGCATGGCCCAGCCGCCGGCGCCGTGGCGCGAGCCGAGTACGAATTCCTGCCGCCCGGCGATGATCGGGGCCAGGAGCACCTCATAGTCGTTGAGGTCGTACTCGAGGTCGGCATCCTGGATCATGATGATGTCGCCCGTCGCTGCGGCGAGTCCGGTGCGGACGGCGCGGCCCTTGCCCCGGGGGCGCTCCTCCAAGATCACCTCCACGCCGGGCCGGCCGCGGTATTCCAGAACGATCTCGCGGGAGCCGTCGGTCGAGTTGCTCTCGACGATCAGGAACTGAATCTCGAGCCCCGCGACGCGCTTCGCGAGGAGGAGGTCGAGCAGTTCACGCAGGGTTCCGCGCTCGTTGAAGACGGGCACGATGACACTGAGCGTGCGGGGGGTGGGTCGGGAAGGTTGCGACACAAGGTTCACGCGTGAACGAGTTCGGGGCTGCCGGCAAACCTTCGTTCGGGGTAAAAGCTCCACGCCAAGCCGGCGGCAAGCAGCGCGATCCCCGCCGCGCAGAGCCAGAGCGCCAGGGTGAGCCGGTGCGGCCAGTAGGAAAATTGCACCGTGTAGGTTCCTGCAGCCGGGATGCGGACGCCCTTGAAGGCATGGTTGACGCGGAAGTATTCGGCCGGCTCCCCGTCGAGCGTGACGGAAAAATCCCGCGGGTAGTACGACTCCGTGAGCACGGCGAAGCCCGGCCCGGGCGCCGAGATCCGGAAGGACGTGGTGTTGGTCGTCAGCACGTAGTTTTCTGCGGGACGGATGAGGCGGTTGGTCGGGGCGAGCCCGCGGCCGAGCGGGGCGATGCCGGCCGGGGCGTCCGCCCGGTCGACGCTGGCAAACGGCCGCCGGTCCCCGGTCCGCAGTTGCCGAATGAAATCCGGCAGGTCGACGTGACCCGTCATTTGGTCCGTGAAAAAAGCCCGGGGCCAGGCGGTTGGGCTTTCGTAAACATCGAGGTCGTGCTGGCGGATGAACGTGAGGCCGGCCAGCTCCCGCGCCGGGTCGGCGTGGGTGGCGAGATAATAGCGGACATTCAACAGGTCCTGAACGGGGAGCTGCGCGGTGAGATCTTTCTCCTGCCAGGTCTCGGGCGGGGCGTCCCACCAGCGGACCTTCGTGGCGCCACCAGCCAGCGCGAGGTCATCGTAAGCCCCGTTGCGCAGGGCATCCACGCCGTAGATGCCCTCCCAGCCCAGCATCTGGTGATAGCCCGAGAAGAGATTGAAGCCGATGCCGGCGGGCCGCGAAGGCTCTGTCATCATCGACTGGATGTCGGCCACGGCCGCGGACGGAGCGCGCAGGTCGACGCGGACTTTCGGATTAAAGACGTAGGCGTCGAAGGGGATCGAGAGGTACTGACCGTGGCGCCAGAGCAGGAGGAACAGGGCGGCGGCGATGCAGGCGATCCTGACGCCGGCGAGTGGCGGCCGAACCCCGAGGCCCAGTCCGGCCAGGCCGAGTCCGATGGCCACAGCGAGGGTGGGGGCGTAACCACGGAAGAACGGGCTGTAGGTCGCGGGACCCGCATGGGAGAAAAACACCCAGGCGAGCAAGCCCAGCCCGGCGGCCACGACCGCAGCCCGGCGCCACCACGCGGCGGAGCCAGCTTCCTGCCAGATCAGCAGCAACCCCGGGCCCGCCAGCACGGTCGCGAGTACGAGCAGGGAGCAGGAGAAGGTGTTGTCGGTATGATGGATGTTCGCGATGAACGGGATCCTCACCAGGATCGACGCCGGGATGAAGCCGAAGACGATCCCGAGGGGCAGTGCGGCCGCCAGCACCACGGCCCGGACCCGGCCGTCGCGCAGGCTGGTCCGGGCACGGACGAGCAACCAAGCCACAGCGACGAGGATCAGCACGTTGGCCGACGGATTGGCGTGGGTCTCCCCGGGGCGCAGCTCGCGGTAGAAGAGGTCCTCGAAGAAGCCGAGAAACTGCCACCACGGCACCTGCATCGCCGCCGGGGTGTTGTAGCTCGTCTGGGAGAGCGCGAGCGTGTCGAGGAAGACCAGCCAGAGCGGGGCGGAGAGGAGCAGGAAGATGATCCCGGTGGCGGCGACAGCGCCGAGTTTTTGCCACCGGTCGCGCCAAGGATTTTTCTCATCGAGGAGCACGAGCAACAGGCCGGCGAGATTGAGGCAGACCAACAGCATGTACGCTTCCTTGATCGTGCCGCTGGCGAGCACTTCCCAGTTGGCGAACATCCACGCGACCAAGGCGATCCCGAGGGACTTCCGGTTCCGGGCAGAGCTGATCCAGAGGTAGGCCACGAGGATCCACGGCGAAAGGCAGACGGAAAATTGCGCCGGGTGATTCACCCGGAACGCAAAGAACCCGACATAACCCGCGACCGCGCCGAGGAGCGCGGAGACGCCCCAGTGCCGGGTCAGGAGGAAGATCGCCAGCGCGATGCCGAATCCATAGAGCCAATGGGCCAGGATGAACTTGGCATCCCACGCCCAAGAGGCGCTGTGCGCCAACAGCGGAATCAGGTTCAGCGCCTCGCCGAACATCGTCTGACCCTGGCCAAGCAGCGGGACGCCCCCAAGGTTGTCCCGGTTCCACAGGGGCAACTCCCCGTCCTTCAGGAGCGCGCGGTTTTCCTGCAGGGGATAATAGAGGTGCTGCAGGAGAATGGCGGCGACATCCGAGCCCTTGGCGTCCTCCAACTCCGTGGTCACATAACCCGGCAGGGTGGGGAACGTGTCGTAGAGCAGGTAGCTGGCGTTGTCCGGCGACACGAAGCTGCGGCCGAAAAAGACCACGGGGTGGTTTTGCACCGCCACGCCGATTGCCACCACCAGCCCGAGGGAGGCGAGGGGATGGCGGCCGACCCACCCGCCGGCCGCGGCAAGAAATCGGGAGGAGCGCAGCCGCCCGGCGAGGATCGCCAGCAGCAGGAAACCGCCGAAGGCCAACGCGCCGGCGGGCAACGTGGTCCAGAATTGCAGCTTCCAAGTGATGGGAAGGCGGATCGGTGCCTTCAGGACGATCTCCGTGATGGGATCGCCCGCACCTCGATCGGTCGTCAGGTGAATCACCCCGGCGGCGATCGTCAGTGGCTGGATCTGCTGGGCGGGCCGGAAGTCGGCGGGATCGAACGTGGCGACCACCCCGCCAAAGCGATCAACGATCCGGACGCGGTTGATTGTCATCGTCCCCTCGCGGTCGATGGGATCGAACCGCAATGACCGGATCGTGCCGGTCGGAAGGGGATAACGATAGACGGCCGGACGGCTGTCGGCCCGCAGGGGTTGGCGGAAGGAATCCGCCTCGTTTGTGCCCTTGCCGATGTCGAAGAAGACCTGGGTTTGCCCGGCGCGATCCGAAGTCAGCTCGGCCTCGAACGCGTAGAAATCGCGCCGCTCGCGTGCGGTGGTGATGAACGGCAGGCACACAGCCGCCGCCAACAGAGCGGCCAGCAAGATGATTCCGGCGAGGAGGCGGGCGCTCATGGACGGGCGATTACGCGAGGCAGGGAAGGGCGGGGCAAGATCGTTCCCGGCGGCCGCGTGGTTCACGCTGCCCGTCGGCACCACCAGCCGCCGCCGGCCGCGAGGAGGAGAAGACCCGCTGCGGCGAGCTTCAGCGACAAGGTGAAATGCTCCGGCCAGTAGCGGAAGCTGACCGTGTGGCGGCCGGCACGTTCGATCACGACCGCTTTGTAGGCGTGGTTGACCCGGAAGTAGGGCACGGGGACGCCGTCGAGCGTGACCTGAAAATCTTTGAGATAGTAGGTCTCGGTCAGCACGGCCAGGCCTGCATGAGGGGCGTTCACCGTGAACGTCGTGGTGTTGGCCGTCAGCCGGTAATCGTGCGCGGCGACAATGGTTCGGCTCACCTGGTCCGTGGGCAGATCGGGCACCCCGGGGTCGGCCGTCGGAACCGTGACGAACGGCCGACCGTCACCATCGCGGACCTGGGCGGCGAACTCATCCATGGCAGCGTAATGCGCGGCGCGGTCGGTGAAGAAGGCGCGGGGCCAAGCGGTCGGGCTCTCGTACAGGTCGAGGTCCTGCTTCGCGAGCAGGCGCAGGCCGGGCAGGCTGCGGGTCGCGGATCCCGGGTTGACCAAGTGATAGCGGACATTGAGCAGATCGTGGCCACGCTGGAGGCGCAGCATGGCGTCCTCCGGGGTCGGACGGTCCCATGCCCAGACCCTTTCCAGCCCGAGGGCCGATGCGACCTGCTGGTAGTAGACACTGCGCACGGCATCGACGCCATAGAGGCTTTCCCAGCGGATCGCCGTGTTGTACGAGGGGAACAGGACCGATTCCCAGCCGATGACCCGCGCCGGCTCCTGCCGGAGACGATCGAGCTGCTGGATCGCCGGTGACGGCGCGTGCAGGTCGGTCCGCATGCCCGGACTGTAGGCATAATGGTTGAAGGGAGTCCGGAGATATTGGGAGTGGCGCCAGAGCAGCAGCGGGAGTCCGGCCACGAGGGCCAGCAGGACGAGATGACCCCGTTGCCGGCCGAGGCCAGCGAGGATGCCAGCCGGGATCGCCACCGCGGTCAGACCGAGCGACGCGGCATAACCGTGGAAGAAGGCGCTCTTCGGGACGGCGCGCGCAGAGATGAAATAGGCGAGGACCAGGCCCGCACCCACGGCGGCCACGGCCCCGACCCGGGACCGCAGTTGCCGGCCGCCTTTTACCAGATCGTTCAGGGCGGCGCGCAACCCGAAGCCGGCCAGCACGGCCGTGAGGATCAGCAAAGGGCAGGAAAAAACATTGCCGACGTTGATGATGTTGCGGACGAACGGCAGGGCGAGGATCGCCGGCACCGGGATCAGGCCGAAGGCAAAGGCGAGGGGAACCAGTGCCGCCACCGCGAGGGCGACTCCCGCCCGCTCGCGCCGCCAGAAATCCCGGCCGGTCAGCCCCCAGAGGAGCCCGAGCAGCAGGAACGCGTTGAGCGACGGCGCGACGACGTGCTCGTCGCCGCCGTTTTGCCGGTAGAAGATGTCATCGAAGAACCCGATGATCCTCGCCACGGGCAGGGTGACGGCCTGCGGCACGTCATAGCCCGTGTAGGAATGGGCCCACGTGGTGAGGAAGGTCAGCCAGAGCGGGGCCGCCGCGAGCAGTAGCCCGGCCCCGGCGAACGTGGCGAGACCGAGCAGGCGGAACCGGCGGCCGATGGTCAGCGGTGCCACCGCCAGCAGGGCGAGCCCCCCGAGGTTCAGGCAGGCGATGAGCATCGCGGCCTCTTTCATCGTGCCGCTGGTGAACACCAGCAGGTTGGCGAGCACGAGCGCGCCGAGCCATCCGGCCTCGGCCCTCCTGCTCCGCGTCTGCAGGAAGCCCGTCCAGGCCCACAGGATCCACGGGGAATAGCAGACGCTGAAGGTGGCCGGATGCGCGATCCGGAAGCTGTAGAACCCGATGAAGGCGCTGCTCGCCGCCACCAGCACGGATGCCCAGGCGTGCC
The DNA here is from genome assembly GCA_903925425.1 of uncultured Opitutia bacterium. Lineage (GTDB taxonomy): Bacteria > Verrucomicrobiota > Verrucomicrobiia > Opitutales > Opitutaceae > CAIYFD01. Next base: position 26,444 of record CAIYFD010000333.1, read on the forward strand.
GGGTGAGGCGCCACACGGTCAGCCCCAGTCCCGCGGCCAGCAGCCAGTGCGCAAGCAGGACGCGGACGTCCCACGCCCACGCGGCGCCGTCCGCGGCGATGGTGAGGAAGTTGAACGGATCGCCGAACATCGACTGGCCCTGCCCGAGCAGCGGCTCGCCGCCGAGGCTGTACCGGTTCCAGAGCGGCCATTCGCCGTGCGCCAGCGCGTCGCGCTGCGCCATCGGGTAGTACAGGTGCTGGAAGAGGAGCGCGCCCACGTCGGATCCCATGCCGTCGGCGTACAGGCCGGTGTCGGCCCCGGGCAGCGTCGGGATCTCCCCGTAGAGCATCAGCGAACCATTGTTGGGTGAGACGAAGCTGCGCCCGAAGAAAACCACGGGATGCGATTGCGCGGCGATCGCGAGCAGCGCGGTCAGCATGATGGCCGTGCGCGGCCGCTGCACGACCCAGGCTCCGGCCCGGGTGAGCGCCGGCCGGAGCAGGGTAAAGGTGATGGGCGCCCCGAGGAGCAGGCCGAGCAGCAGGACCTTGAACCCGGTGCCGCCGATCTCGCGCACGCGCATGGCCCAGTCGGCCTCCAGCTTCAGCGGCACCGCGAAGGGCAGGTCGACCACCGGGTCGTTGGCATTGGGCACCGACTCGATCGTCAGCGTGTCGCCCGTGATCTCAAACCGGGAGAGTTGGTTGGCGTTGACGAAATCCGAGGGCTGGAAGCTTCGGACTACGCGGCCGGTGCGGTCGACGATGCGGGCGTTCTTCAGCGTCATGACCGCCTGGCGGTTGGTCGGGTCGAAGCGCAGCGAGCGGATCGTGCCCAACGGCAGCAGATATCCGTACTGGACCGGCTTGGACTCGATCCGCAAAGGCTGGGCTGAGGAATCCACATCGTTCATGCCGTTGCCGGTGTCCCAGAAGAGCTGCGTCATGCCGGCCGTGTCCGAGGTGAGGGTGACCTCGAAGAGGAAAAACTCCCGGCTCTCGTCGCTCGAGGTAAGCCCGGGCAGCACCGCGGCCAGGGTGAAGACGCACGCCAGCAGCACGGCGCGGGGATCAAACCATTTTCTGATCACGGCGAGGCGCCCTCCCGCGGTTTGACGGCCAGCAGGGTCGTGGCACTGGCGAGCTCGAGGCGCGCCTGGGCCGGCAGCGCCGTCGCGAAGTCGCGGGTGAGCAGCGCCTCCGGCGAGCCAAGGAATTCGGCCACGGTCATGGCCTCGAACTTTTTGCGCTCGGCCGCCGGCAGCGCGGCGGTGTAGCTGCGGAGGAACCAACCGAGCGTCCAAAGCGGATGCCCGCTGTCGAGGACCTGCGGCTGCTGGAGCTCGAGCCGGCCGGCGAAGAGATTCGCGAGGCCCTGATGGGTCATGTTGTAGTAGTGGTGCGGGTAGCCGTGGTACGGTTGGAGGAACGGCACCGAGGCGTAGAGCGTGCCGCCCGGCTTCAGCACCCGCGCCAGCTCGCGGGCGCAGGTGAACGGGTCGCGCACATGCTCGAGCACCGACAGGGACAGGACCGCGTCAAAGCTGTTGTCCGCGAACGGCAACTCCTCGCCGACGCCGAGCACGTCGGTGGACGGGTAAGGAACGATCTCGAAATTGACGACGTTCGGCAGGTAATCCGCGCGACGGCCGGCCCCGGCGTCGAGTACCAGGCCATTCGGGTGGCGGGCGATCAGCTCCAAGGCGATGCCGTCGTAGGGATGGCTGGAGACGACGTCGACGTCGATGATGCCGGTGGCGGCGCGCAGCTCGGGGGTCAGGCAGTCGAAGTGGTGGGCCGTGAGCCGGCCGGCGCGGTCGGGGCGGAGGAGGGGGGCGATACGCTGGAGTTTCGCGGCCTTGGCCGCCATGTCCACGGCGAAGGGCAGGGGGCGCGTGAACTTCTGCTCGGCGCCCCCGGTGGAGTGGAGGATCCCGATCTCGCCCTCGGCCGCCCAGCTGGCGTCCAGCCGGGCCGAGAATCCGTGCACGTGGGGCAGATCAGGATGGCTCCGCGCGAGGTCGGGCCGCGCCGCCAGCGGGAGGGGCGGGCTCACCCGGCCGGAAGGTGTGACCACCTTGATGTGGTCGATGGGAGCGTTGGCGGCGATCCAGCCGGCGACCACGACCAGCCCCGCCGCTGGTTGATGCACGGGTTGGTCGAGGCAGAACAGCACGGTCGGGGTCACAGCTAGGGGCTACAGCAGCGATTTTGGGAGGCCAGAGGAAAATCCGCGGCGGCGATTGGAAGGTTGCCTCCCGCCGGCGCGAACCTACCGATCACTGCGGCACCATGAAATGGTTCTTCGCGCTCAACGACGGGGCCCCGCATTTCGCCGCCTACGCCGACATGGTGAAGGTGGCGGTGGCGTCGGCGCGGCGGCACACGCGGCTGGAGCCGGTGTTCCTCTTTGATGGGGAGCCGAACGGGCTGACGGCTTGGTGCTCCCGGAATGGCGTGACCGTGGTGTCTTGCCGGTGGCGCCTGCTGGAGGAATACCGACAGGTGGCCCGGGAGACCGGGCGCACGAAGCTGATGGACTACGCCGCCGGGATCTTCCTGCGCCTGGAAGTGCCGCGGATCTGCGCGGAGCGGGGGTGGGCCGGGGAGCCGGTGCTCTACACCGACTGCGATATCATGTTCACGGGCGACCCGGAGCCGCTTTTCCCGGACCTGGGAGGGCGCTTCCTCGCGGTGGCGCCGGAGGAGGATCCGAATGACACGGAGGCGATCAACTCCGGCGTCATGCTTATGCACGTGGCGGCCATGCTGGGCATGGAGGAGGCGTTCGGAGATTTCGTGCGCCGGAATCTGGCGGAGTGCGCCGAGCTCACGGACCAGTTCGCCTACCGGGCGTTTTACCGCCGGGGCTGGGAATTGCTGCCGCTCGCCTTGAACTGGAAACCCTACTGGGGCGAAAACCCCGACGCCCGCATCGTGCACTTCCACGGCCCGAAGCCCTTCCTCCGCGAGGCCATTGCCCGCGGCGAGGCGGCGCCCGTCCAGCGCGAGATGGCCCGCGGGGCGTTCGGTCATTACTGTGCGGTTTGGGACCGGCTGCTGCGGGACGCCGGCTGAACGCGCGTGAAATGCAGGATTGAGCCGGCGCCGGTTGGTGGGGAAAGCTGCGGCGCCCCATGAACCCCGCCGAATATGCCAAGCTCGCCGAGGTCGAGGACCGGATGTGGTACTTCCGGGCGCTGCACGGGCGGATCGAGGACCAGTTGGCCGCCAGCCTGGGCAGGCAGGTGGCAATCCTCGACGCCGGCTGCGGCACGGGCGGCTTGATTCGCCGGCTTGCGCGCAAACATCCCGACTGGCGCTGGACGGGGATCGACGTGGATCCGCTGGCCGCCCGGCTCGCGCGCGAGCGGGTGGGCGAGTCGGCCCGATTGGCCGAGGGCTCGGTCACGGCGCTGCCATTCCCGGATGGTTCATTCGATGCGGTGGTCTCGGCTGATGTGCTTTACCATCTCGATGACGACGCGGCGGCGGTGGCCGAGGCGTTCCGGGTGCTGCGGCCCGGCGGAATCTTCGTCGTTAATGTGCCTGCCTACCCTTGGCTGTGGTCGTATCACGACGAAGCGGTCGGTGGCCGGAGACGTTACCGGCGGGCGGGTCTGACGGCGCTTTTGACATCGGCCGGTTTTTCCGCGGTCCGCGCCACGCATGCCAACCTCGGGGTGTTCCCCCTGGTGGTGGCGCGGCGGAAGCTGCTGCCCGCACCGAAAGGCGGCAGCGACGTCGCACTGCAACCGGCGCCGGTCGAGGCGGCGCTCCGTACGCTCGCGGCGTTGGAGAACGGATGGATCCGCGCCGGCGGCGGGCTGCCGTTTGGCTCTTCGGTTTTTGCCGTGGCGACAAAATCGCGGCCGGCTTTCCCCGGTGAGAAGCCAAAGCGGTTGATGCCGCTGAGCGATGTATGAACCGGATCTCCGGGTGAGGGCACCCGGACTACATCCGATCGCTTTTTTTAGCCCGGGTGCCCTCACCCGGAATGGGACTCAGTTGGCTGGCCGGCACCAAACCGGTACGTTGAGAATCGAGCGCCATTTGCCATCCTCGAGCTGCGCCTCGAGCGCGAGCCGGTGGCGACCCGGTGGCGTGTCGAACGTGACCTCGAAGCCGGGCTGCGGGTTTTTCAACAGGGCGCCGTGCTGGGCGATCGCCTTAGGCGCGGGGAGTCCGAGCGTCGCGGCGAATTCGCGGCCGGCGAGGCGGACGCGGATGGCGGTCACGGGGCGGCCGTCACGCGGGAAGACCCAGCCGTGCAGCGTGAACGAGGCGCCGCGGTAGAGGCGGAAGGGCGAGGTTGTGAGGTGGTAAACGAAATTCCCGGGCGGCACCTTGGGCTCGGCGGGAGTGCGCCCCTGGCCCAACAGGGCCCGCAGCCAGCCGGCGGGGGTGTGGTGTTCGGATTTTTCCCGCGCGGTTTCCGCGGCTTGCAGCATCCAGACGAGCGCCTCGAGGTCGGCGGTCGCGGCCTCCAGCTCGCCCTTCCGGGCGAGTTCGTCGAGGTGCAGCTGGTGGATGTAGGTTCCCCGTTCGCCGATCGTCGCGCTGAGGCTGCGCAGCCGGGCCTGCAGATCCAGGTAGTCCTGCACGCTCTCCAGCCGGTATTTCGCCTCGCGCCGGGTGACCTCGGCGAGCTGGGCGCGGAGTTTGGTGAGTTCGTCTGCGGAGGCGTCGGGCATGGCGTGGTTACGGCCGCCAGGAGCGCGGCGGGACGGCGAGCGAGAAATCGTTCAGCTCGAGTGTGAGGTTCGGGTTGTACGCCGGGTCGCGGGTG
>CAIYFD010000334.1 GCA_903925425.1 uncultured Opitutia bacterium
ACAGGCCGCTGTCGTCCGCCAGCACCCAGGAGCCCGCCGGCAGACGCGCGCGCAGGGCCTGCGCCTTCTGGCGCGCATTACCCACAAAGGTGCCGGTGTCCTCCGCCACGGGCGGCATCCCGCCGGCCTCGCGGGCCGACCCGATCGCCACCGCGAGGCCGGAAGCGGCCACGAGCGCACGGAATTCCTCCGCCTTGTGGGCGTTGCCCGAAGCCAGGTGCAGTTTCATCGCCGGCGCCACGTCAGGCCCGGCCGCCGAAGGCCGTCTCGTCGATCACGAGTTTCTCCGGGTAGAGCACCCGGCCGCGCATGAGTTGATCGTCGCCAAACGTTTCATGGCGGACGTCCCCGAGCCGCACCGCCTGGTCGAGCCGGTCGGGGCGCAGCCCGCCGAAAATGCTGCGGCCCTTCTCGTCCGCGAACAGGATCGGGGCCCGGTAGACCATAAGGTAGTCGAGCTGGCGCGCGCGCAGCACCTCGCTGACCAGCTGGGCCCCGCCCTCGAAATAAACGCCATTGATCCGCTCGGCCGCACAGCGCCGGCGGAAATCGGCAAACGGCACCCGTTGTGTGCCGGAGTCGAAGATCCAGACCTTGATGCCCATGTCGCGCAGCTTCCGCACATAACCCATGCCGCCGTGCGAGGTGGTGACCACGATCGTCCGCTCGCGGAACGCGTCGGTGTAGACGTCCGGCAGGTTCTTCTCGACCACGGTGCGGAGCAGGCCGTCGAACACGAAGCGCCACGGGCACCACTCGGTCCCGCCCGTCCGCGCGGTCAGCTTCGGGTTGTCCTTCAGCACCGTCATCGCTCCCACGGCAATCCCCGGAAAAAGCCGGCGCCAGCGGTGGACGTCCGCGCGCGATTCTTCGTTGGTGATCCAGCGCGATTCGCCGGTGCGTGTCGCAATCTTGCCGTCGAGCGTGACCGCAGCCTTGGCCGCGAACAGGGGCTCCTCCCGCGCGATCCAGTGATTGAAAATCAGATTGAGATCGGCGCATTCCCCCGCGAGCACGCCGGAAATCACCTCGACGCCCGCGGCGCGCAGGACCTCAAGTCCCTTGCCCGCGTGGGCCGGATTGGGGTCGATCGCACCCACCACGACCGTCTTCACCCCGGCCGCGACGATCGCGTCGGTGCAGGCCCCCGTGCGGCCGGCCGTGGAGCAGGGCTCGAGCGTTACATAAAGGATCGCGCCCGGCCGCGGCAGCTTGCCCCGCGCGAGCAGGGCCAGCCGCTCGGCGTGCGGACCGCCATCCTCGGCGTGGAAACCCTCGCCGACAATGCGGCCCTCCTCGACCAGCACCGCCCCCACCATGGGATTGGGATGGGTGGCTCCCCACGCCTGACGGGCCAGCGCCAGGGCGCGGCGCATGAAAAATTCGTGATTCGGGCTTTCCATCGGTCTGCCGGCAAATTCAGCGGCAACACCCCGCGCTGTCCATGCGGATCCGGGGTCAAATCCCGCGCATCAGACTTCTCCTCGCCAACGCCGATCCCGGCTCCGCCCAGCATGTCACGCAAGACGTGACATGTTGGGCGGACCCGCGCCGGCGATAAAAGAAAGGGCCCGCGGCTCAACCCCGCACGAACGGATTCAGCGACTTCTCCTCGCCGACGGTCGTGGCCGGACCGTGGCCGGGATAAACCACCGTCGCCGGCGGCAGCGTGTAGATCTGGGTGCGGATCGAGCGCTCCAGTTCGGCGAAGTCGCCGCCGGGCAGATCCGCGCGACCGATCCCGCCATTAAAAAGCGCATCGCCCACGAAGGCCGCGCCCGCCGTAGGCGTGGCGAAGGAGGGGAAATAAAACAGGACATTGCCGGGGCAATGCCCGGGCACGGGCCTGACTTCCACCTCCGCACCAAGGATCGCGAGCTTTTCGCCGGGCCGAAGCCAGGCCTGTACCGCCACGGGTTCCAACCCGAGATCCTCGCCCATGAAGGCCGACATCACCCGCGGGTCCTCGAGCAGCCGGCGGTCCGCCGCGTGCGCGCGGCTGAACGCGCCGGTTTCCCGCAGGATTTCCGCCGCGCCCTGCATGTGATCCCAGTGTCCGTGGGTGATCCAGAGTTCGGTCAGCCGGCACTTCTCGCGCGCCAAAATCGGTGCCACCTCGGTCCACACGTCGCCCGGGGCGTCGATCAGCAGGGCCTCCCCGCGCTCCGGCGCGGTCAGGAGATAGGCGTTGGTCTGAATCGGCCCGGCCGGAATGACATGTAGGTTCACCGGGCCAACAGACGCCGTCCCGCCCCGGCCGCAACCGCGAAGTGACTCCGCCCTGCCCGCCGCAGAGATTCACCCCTTAAGTGAAACTTTGAGCCGAGACCCTCCCGCGAGGTCTGCCGTGGAGTTGCCCCTCGCAGGTGAAGCTTCCAGCGACACCGCCCCTGGAGCCATGCTCACATTTCACCTAATAGATGAAAAGTGGGCGAGGCCCTGACGGTACTCCACTGGCGGCTTGCCACGGCGCGGAGCGGCTTGCCACTGTCGGCCCTTTCCCATGCCGAAAATCAAGTTCGCCGTTCTCGCTGGAGACTACATCGGGCCCGAGGTCATGACCGAGGCCCTGCGCGTGCTCCAGCACGTCGCCCAGCAGGACGGCCTGACTCTGGAGCACACCGCGGCCGATGTCGGCGGCGCCGGCATCGACAACCACGGTCAGGCCCTGCCGGAGTCCACCCTCAAGGTTTGCGCCGCGGCCGATGCCATTCTCTTCGGCTCCGTCGGCGGCCCGAAGTGGGAAAAGCTCCCGCCGCCGGAGCAGCCCGAGCGCGCCGCCCTGCTCCCGCTCCGCAAGCACTTCACGCTCTTCGCCAACATCCGCCCCGGCCTGCTCTACCGCGAGCTGACCGACGCCTCCCCGCTCAAGAACGAGCGCATCCCGAACGGCATCGACATCGTCTGCATCCGCGAGCTCACCGGCGGCCTCTACTTCGGCAAGCCGAAGGAGACCATCACGCTGCCCGACGGCGATGTGCAGGCCGTGGACACCATGGTCTACCGCCGCAGCGAGATCGAGCGCATCACCGCGACGGCGATCACCGCGGCCCGCGCCCGGAAGCACAAACTCTGCTCAGTGGACAAGGCGAACGTCCTCGAGACCTCGGTCCTCTGGCGCAAGACCGTCACCGAGTATGTCGCGAAACACGCGCCCGAGCTCGCCCTCACCCACATGTACGTGGACAACGCCGCGATGCAGCTGGCGCGCGATCCCAACCAGTTTGATGTATTCGTGACCGAAAACATGTTCGGCGACATTCTCTCCGACGAGATGGCCGTGATCTGCGGTTCGCTCGGCATGCTTTCCTCCGCGTCGCTCGGCGCCGGCAAGAATTCCCTCGGCCTGCCCTTCGGACTCTACGAGCCCGCCGGCGGCACGGCCCCCGACATCGCGGGCAAGGGCATCGCCAACCCCTGCGCCCAGATCCTGTCCGTCGCCCTCATGCTCCGCTACAGCTTCGGCCTCGAAAAAACTGCAGCCCGCATCGAGGCCGCCGTGAAAACGGCCGTCACCGGTGGAACCCGCACGGGCGACATCGCCTTCGGCAAGCCCTCCGTGGGCACGAAGGCCATGACCGACGCCATCATCGCGGCGCTCTGATCCGCGGCCGGACGGCGTCGCGCAGGTCGGCGTCTGCAGTCGCGGTCCATCGAACTCGGGGCCATCCCCGAAGGTACCAGCCGAGGTCAGCGCGTACGGGGAGTTGGGCGTTCAGGCTCGTTGGTCATGGAAAAATGGGCCCGGAGGGGCTCCACGGCGCCGGCCTAGCCTAAAACAGGGTTCGTCACTGAGGTTTTGCGACCAACGGGAGCATTCTGGCAACGAAGCGGGGGATTTCCGGGACGGATTTTCCCGGTTTCAGGCGGCGGGTTGCCCCCGGCGCCTCCTGCCCCGGCGCGCCCCCCGGCCAAACCGCCCCTTTTCGGCTTCCGTCACCCCCCGGGTTGCCTTCTTTTGGTGGGCTCCACCCGCATGACTTCCGCCGAAATCCGCCAGAGCTTCCTCGATTTCTTTGCCAAACAGGGCCACACCATCGTGCCCTCGGCCTCTTTGCTGCCGGATTCCCCCGGCCTGCTCTTCACCAACGCCGGGATGAACCAGTTCGTGCCGATCTTCCTCGGCGACCGCGCGGCCGACGTCACCACGTGGGCCGGCGCCCGCCCCGCCAAGGACACCCGCGCCGCCGACACCCAGAAATGCATCCGCGCCGGCGGCAAGCACAACG
>CAIYFD010000335.1 GCA_903925425.1 uncultured Opitutia bacterium
ATCACCCCATCGGCGCGAACGGGCGCGCTGGGGCCTGAAAATGGTGGAGGTGGCGGGAGTTGAACCCGCGTGCCCCTGACCTTCGCACACCGCGTCTACCGATTATAGCGTGAGATTAATCTCGCCGAGGTTACGCGTTCACGCGCGCTTAAGCCCCAGCCAACCCCCGGAGGAAGATACGGCGCGCAAACCGCGGGTCGCTCCGCGCGCTATGCCTGCTGTCGACGTTCGCTCCGCCTAGCAGGTGTTGGCGGGCAAACGTGGCTGGATTAATTAAGCAGCCAGGGGCATTTCTTCGAATGTGCCTCTTAGTTTTTTTGCGGGGGTATTAACGAGAGACCCAACACTCTCGAACGGCAGCGGCGCACTCCAACCAAGGGTCGAATCCAGAACACCCCCAAATTTGAGAGCGGAGGACGGATGACTGAGGACGGACTCCGATCCTTTTCAGGGCCGTCATCTGCCGTCTGTCGTCTGTCTTCCGGATATTAGTGCAAACCAATCAAGGAACGGACCGGGACCATGCGCGGGCCCGGATGGAACGCAAGCTGTTCGCTCCCGCCCCCGCCGCGGACAAAATCCGCATGGTTTATCGCCAAAAACGCCGCGCCCGCGGCGGGGAAGGCGGGTAGCCTGCAGCGCAGGCTGGTCCTGCCACCCTATGAACCATCAACCCACCCCTGAAACCCTCGCCGCCAAGATCTTGGTGCGCGGGATCCACCTTGATCTGACGGACGCGCTGCGGCTCGCCGCCACGGAAAAGGCCACCCGCCTGCTCCGTCACAACGCCGAAATCGTCAGGATCCGCCTCGACCTCGAGCTCGACCGCACCCACGGCGCCAACGACCAATTCATCGCCAACGGCCACATCGTGATCGACGCCACCGACGGGCTTTCCGGAGTGGAACGCGCCAAGGAGCTTCCCGAGCTGATCCTCTGCGATATCGGCTTGCCGGGCCTCGACGGCTACCAGGTGCTTTCCGCCCTCCAGCAACTCCCGGCGTGCCGCGCCATTCCGTTCATCTTCCTCACCGCCCGATCCGACCGGCACGACCAGCGCCAAGGCATGGCCCTCGGCGCCGACGACTACATCACCAAGCCCTTCACGCAGAAGGAAATTCTCGACGCCATCGAGGCGCGCGTCCGCCGCCATCGACCACTCCGCGAACGGCTCGAGGAGTTGCTCCGCCAGCAGAAGACCGAGGTCGGGGCCAACTGGTCCCACGAGCTCCTTACTCCCCTGACCGGCCTGATGGGCGGCCTCGAGCTGATCGAGGCGGATGCCGACCAGATCACGCCCTCGGAGCTCAAAGAATTGCTCGCCCTGGTCCGCGCCGGGGCGGAACGGCAGGAAGCCCTCGCCCGCAAGTTGATCCTGCATTTCGAGCTGGAGCGCCTGAAGGCCCTGCCTCCCGTGAAGCCGTCTTCCTGCCCCACCCGCGCGGTCGAGGCGGCGGCGCAACGCCAGGCGGGAATCGACCGGCGCACCGACGATCTCACCGTGATGATCGAGCCGGCCTACGTACCCCTGCTCGAACCGCATCTCGCCGCCGTGGTCGCCGAGCTCGTTGGCAACGCGTTCCGTTTCTCCGCATCCGGGCAGCCGGTGACCGTCTCCGGCCGCCGGCAGGACGGGCGATACCGGATCGAAATCACCGACCAGGGTACCGGCATGACCGCCGCGGAATGCGCGGCGATCGGGCCTTACATCCAGTTTGGCCGCGCCCAACGCGAGCAGCAGGGCCTCGGGCTCGGACTCGCCATCGCGCAGGCCGCGGCCCACATCGCGGGCGGGAAGTTCCACGTCGAGCCCGGCCCGGGCGGCCGCGGCGTGCGCGCCGTCTTCGACGTGCCGCTCGCGCGGGCGGTTTAGCCCCGGGCGTCGGCCGGCTTCGCCGGCCCGAGGGCGGATGGCCGAGGACGGAAGGCGGCCCCATCCATCGTTCACTCAATCCGAGCTCAGGTCCTCCGTCCTCCGCAGCGGCCTGAATCAGGCCGCTGCTATTTGATCGCCTGATGCAGCTCAACGGGCTTCGCCCGGCCCTTGCGCAGGCGGAGATTCAACATTTCCACGCCGAACGAGAAGGCCATGGCGAAGTAGATGTAGCCTTTGTTGACGTGCTGGTGGGTGCCCTCGGCGACCAAGGTCACGCCGATCAGGAGCAGGAACGAGAGCGCGAGCATCTTCAGGGTCGGATGCTTGTGCACAATGTCACTGATCGCCCCGGCATACTTCAGCATCACGCCGATCGAGAGCACCACCGCGGTGATCATCACCCAGAGGTGGCTGGCCATGCCGATGGCAGTGATCACCGAGTCGAGCGAGAAGACCACGTCGAGCACGAGGATCTGCACGATGATCGCGGCAAACTTCGGCTTCACCGCCGAGCTCAGGTGCACCTCTTCTCCCTCCAGCTTCTCGTGGATCTCCATCGTGCTTTTCACGATGAGGAACAGGCCGCCCGCCAGCAGGATCAGGTCGCGGCCCGACAGAC
>CAIYFD010000336.1 GCA_903925425.1 uncultured Opitutia bacterium
ACACCACGACCGCGATCCCGCCCTCCCGGGAATTTCAGCCGCTTTTCCTGCGCCTCGCGCGCGATGGCCATGTGAACGTGAACCAGCGCGAGCGCCTGGCCGCCCTCCGCGCGCTGAATCTCTGGCTCGACTCCGGCCGCGCCGCCCTGCCCCAGCCGCCGCGCGGCGAACTCTCCTTCGACTTCACCCTCGCCGCCGAGCGCCTGGCGACGCAGGTGACGTTCCATGCCGACGGCCGCGGTTTCGATGCGCGCGTGCTGCAGGTCACGACCCGCTACGGCAACGTCTACGTTAATGCCCAGCCCGACGACTTCATCGCGGCCGGCATCCGCGCGATGAACTGGTTTGAGATCAAGGTCGGCGACCGCACCTTCCGCACCCGCTACGGCAACTACTTCGACAGCGTGGCCACCGGCGAATGGGTCGTGTTCGGCAGTGCCGATGGATTCACCTGGCTCGGCCGCAACAACGGCAACGCCGCCCAAGTCGCCGGCCTCAAGGTCGGCGACACCGTTTCCTTCCGCGCATACAACGCGCCGCCGTGATGGAAGGTACGATTGCCTCGACGGAGGCGGCCGCGATGAGAGCAATCCGTGGTAGGGCTGGGGTGGCGGTGGCCTGCGTAGCCTTGGCGAAGCAGGCTGCCTCAGCCGTGATCGCCCCAATTGTTTTTTGCCACAGAGGCACAGAGATCACAGAGCCCAAGCCTCGTTGTTTTGGTTTGGTTCCGAACCCCCAAATCATCCGACCTCTGCGAGCTCTGTGCCTCTGTGGCAAAACATCCGGAACAATCCGGTCCGCCCTCTGCCTTCCGCCCTCAGGCGACCCGCCGACTCGACACCCGCACGTACTTCATCCCGGCGGCGACCGCGGCCTGCATACCGGGCACCGCATCCTCGAACACGAGGCACTCGGTGGCGGGCACGCCCATCAATTTGGCCGCCAGCAGGAACATGTCGGGCGACGGCTTGCCGTGCACCACATCGTCGGCGCTGACGACCACGGGAAACAGCGACGCGAGCCCGGTGATTTCCAGCGAGCGGCGGACAATCACGCGCGGTCCGCCCGAGGCGATCGACACCGGGTGGTGCTCCGCAACCCGCCGCGCGAAATCCACGACGGGCCCAATAAGCTGCGCATCACCCACGATCTCAGCGAAGAGCGCTTCCTTCTCGTCGAAGACCTGATGGGGATCGATCGTCATCCCGTAGTGGGCCGCGATCAGCTCAGCGACCTTCAGCGTGGGCACCCCACCCAGAGAGTAGAACAGATCCTCGTCCAGCTGGTGCGGCAATCCCGCCTGCTGCATCGCTTGGTCCCATGCGCGATAGTGCAGCGGCATGGTGTCCATGAGCGTGCCGTCGAGGTCGAAGATGTACCCGGCGAACGCCCCGGGCGGGATATCGAGATGCATGAAGGGCGCACGTGAGGTGCAAACGGATGCCTTGGCAAGAAACAAGGTAGGGCTGAGGCGGGGCCTCAGCCGTCATAATCATCCCAAGCCGGTTTTGCCGCAGAGGCGCAGAGCTCACAGAGCCCAAGGCTCGTTGTTTTTAACCGCGGATTTAACGAATAGAATCCGGATGGGGGTTCGGAAACCCAACCAAATCGACGAGGCGTGGGCTCTGCGCTCTCTGTGCCTCTGTGGAAAAACCGGCTTGGAATTGGCAAACCCAGACGACCCTGCCTTCAGCCGCAGCAGCCCGAGCCCGCGCAGCAGGAGTCGCCGGCCGAGTCGTCCTCTTCCTTCGGCACGCCGCAAAGTTCCTTGGCCAGGCACTCGGTGTGCTTGAGGCCGAGCTGGATCGTCAGGACCGCGGCACCGACGCTGATCGCCTCGATCGGAAACTGCGAAACCACGCCCGCCTCGAACTCGACCTCCACCGGCAATTCCCCCGAGGGTAGAATCGGTGCCGCCAACTCGAGAATCTTGGCCAGCTTGCCCGCAGCCAGACGGTGGCCGTCGTCGTGCTCGCGGCCCGTCCACGCCTGCAGCACACAGCTCTCGGTCGCGCGGAACGTTCCTCCGCAGTCGACGAACCGCTTCGCGACGTGGCCGGCCTCCGTGACGTGGAAATGCACCGGCAGCGGCCGCCCGTCCGGCAGCACGAAATTGAGGCCGTGTTCCGGATGGGAGCGGAGGTGGGATTTGAGTTCGGTGAGGTTCATAAAGAGGTGGATTTCAAAATCGGAGCGTTGGCAGGTCGGTGCTTCCGCTCACCGCCGGGAATCACGAACAGGATGGCGGCGCGGCACGGAATTCGCACCCCTACCTTTTAAGGTTTCCTTCATCCTGCAGCTTGAACTGGTCGCCCACGCCGCGCACGGCAACGGCATCCAGCAACTGTGCATCGGAGAATGCACAGAACAGATCGACGCGCCGCG
>CAIYFD010000337.1 GCA_903925425.1 uncultured Opitutia bacterium
AGCCGGGTTTTCAACCCCGCCAGCGGGCGACGTCATCTGGCGTGTCGAGATCGAGCGCGAGCTCGGGGAGATCGACGGGCGCGACCCCAGCGGGATGGCCGTTGAGCAGGGCGCGCGCGCCTTGGTCGCCCTTTAACGCGACCAGCGTGAAAAAGTGTTCGCGGCGGAACAGCGCGGGCACGCCGTTGCGACCGGCATAGCGCGCCGCGGCGATGCCCCGACCCGAGGTTTGTAGGGCGCCGAGCAGGCGCTGGATTACATCGGCGCTGAACGCCGGCTGGTCGCACACCGTGAGCAGCACGGCATCGATCCTTGGATCGACGGCGCCCAGGGCCTGCAGTCCGGTCCGCATGGACGAAGCCATGCCTTCGGACCAAGCCGGGTTCAGCGCCACGACAACCTTGAGGCCGTTGAGCACCGGCCGGATCTGCTCGGCGTTGGCCCCGAGCACGACCACGACCGGACTGGCGCCGGCGGTGAGCGCGGCGCCCGCGGCCCGGGCCACCAGCGGCTGGCCGTCAATTTCCAGAAGCTGCTTGGGCTGGCCGAGGCGCACGGAGGCCCCCGCCGCGAGGATCACGGCACCGAAGCGGAAATCACTTTTTTTGCCCACGGAAGACACGGAAGACACGGAAGACACCGAAGAAGAGGCTTTGGGCGGATGGTTTCAACCGAAGTCTGGTTTTGGCGTATTCCGTGTGTTCCGAGGGCAATTGGTCTGGCAGGCCGGGAAAGATTTGCGCGCGACGGAAGGCCCCGCCAACTTCCCCGGGAATCTCCACCGGGAGAACCCCTCACACCCGCGGCGTCGTCACCGACCTTTCTTATCCCCATGAGCCAGTACACCCTCAACGTTAACGGGCAGTCCCGCACGGTGGACGTCGCCCCCGAGACCCCGCTCCTGTGGGTGCTCCGCGATTCCCTCGACCTCGTCGGCACCAAGTTCGGCTGCGGCATTGGCATGTGCGGTGCCTGCACCGTGCACCTCGACGGCGCCCCGGTCCGTGGCTGCCAGACCCCGATCTCGACCGTCGGCGCCAAGCGCGTGACCACGATCGAGGGCCTTTCCGCCGCGGCGAGCCACCCGTTGCAAAAGGCCTGGGTCGAATTGGACGTGCCGCAGTGCGGTTACTGCCAGGCCGGTCAGATCATGACCGCCGCCGCGCTCCTGCGCGACAAGCCGAAGCCGACCGACTCCGACATTGACGATGCCATGGCCGGCAACCTTTGCCGCTGCGCCACCTACACCCGCATCCGCGCCGGCATCCACCGCGCCGCCGAACTCGGCGCCAATGGAGGTGCCCGATGAACGCTGTCACCAAACCCGGCCTCGACCGCCGTTCCTTTCTCCGTATCTCCGCCCTCGCGGGCGGCGGACTCCTCCTCGGGTACACTTTTAAGTCTGGCGTGCTCAACGCCGCCGAGGTCGGCCAGCCCACGGCCGCTACCCTGGGCGATTTCGCCCCCAACGCCTTCATCCGCATCTCCCCGAGCGGCGCCGTGACGATCATCGCGGCCCGGCCGGAAATGGGCCAAGGCATCCGCACGTCGCTGCCTATGGTCGTGGCCGAGGAACTCGATGTTGATTGGGCCTCCGTGACGATTGAGGCCGCGATGTTCGACTCCATTTACGGCGGCCAGTCCGCCGGCGGTAGCACCTCGACGCCGCAGTCCTACGCGCCGATGCGCCAGATGGGTGCCACAGCCCGGGCCATGCTCGTCGAGGCCGCAGCCCAGACTTGGGGTGTGCCCGCCGCTGAGTGCACTACGGCCGCGGGCTCCGTGCTCCATGCCGCTTCGGGTCGCAGGGCGACCTATGGTTCGCTCGTGGCCAAGGCCGCCACGCTCCCGGTGCCCGCCGCCAACACGGTCACGCTCAAGGACCCCAAGGACTTCAAAATCGTCGGCCAGCGCGTCGGCGGTTATCAGAACGCCGACGTCGTCTCGGGCAAGGCCCTCTTCGGCATCGACCAGAAGCTCCCCGGCATGCTCTACGCGGTGTACGAGAAGTGTCCGGTGTTCGGCGGCAAGGTCGTCAGCGCCAATCTCGACAAGATCAAGACGCTCCCCGGCGTGAAGCAGGCGTTCATTATCGAGGGCACGGCGAATCTCACCGGCCTGATGCCGGGCGTCGCCATCCTCGCCGATTCCACCTGGTCGGCGTTCAGCGCGCGGAAGCAACTGGCCGTGACGTGGGACGAGGGTCCGCACGCCAACGACAGCACGGCGGAGTTCAATAAGAAGGCCGCGGAGATTGGTTCCAAGATGGAAGGCGGCGCCAACATCCGGACGGTCGGCGATACCGCGGCGGCGCTGGCCGGCGCGGCGAAGGTTGTCGAGGCCACCTATTCCTATCCGTTCATCTCGCACACCAATCTCGAGCCGCAGAACACCCTCGCGCACGTGCAGGGTGACCGCGTGGAGGTCTGGTCGCCGACGCAGAATCCCGGCGCCGGCACCGGCCTGATCACCAGCGCGCTCGGCATCCCCGCCGCCAACATCAAGCTGCACATCACGCGCAGTGGCGGCGGCTTCGGTCGGCGTTTGAGCGGCGACTACATGGTCGAGGCGGCGGCGATCTCGCAGAAGGCCGGCGTGCCGGTGAAACTCACGTGGGATCGCACCGACGACCTGCAGCACGATCACTTCCGTCCGGGCGGGCATCATTTCCTCAAGGCCGGACTTGATGCCTCGGGCAAGGTCGTGGCGTGGCAGAGCCATTCCGTCACCTACGGCGTGATGGCGGCGGGCCGGGGCGGCGGGGCCCCGACGCTCCAAGCCGGCAGTGGCGGCAGCCTCGACGGAAACCAGTTTCCCGTGGGCGCCATTCCGAACTATGCCGCGGTACAGACCATCATGGAGTGCAACATCCCGATGGGCCCGTGGCGTGCGCCCGGCAACTGCGCCTTCGCCTTCGTCATGCAGGGATTTGTCGACGAGCTGGCCGTGGCGGCGGGCAAGGATCCCTACCAGTTCCGACTCGATCTGCTCGCGGCCTATCCGGCTCCCGCCGCTGCACCTGCTGCTGGCGGACGTGGGGGTGGCGGTGGCGGCGGATTTAGTGTCTCCCGCGCCCGCGGGGTTTTGCAGCTCGCGGCCGAGAAGGCCGGCTGGGGCAAGAAGTTCGCCAAGGGCCAGGGCGCCGGCATCGCGTTCCACTTCAGCCATCAGGGCTATGTGGCGTTCGTGGCCGAGGTCACGGTCTCGCGCACCGGTGCGCTCAAAGTCGACCGCGTGGTCGCGGCGGTGGATATCGGCCGGCAAATCGTGAACCCGAGCGGCGCCGAGAACCAGATCCAGGGTTGCATCATCGACGGGCTGGGCACGGCGATGTACCAGGAGCTGACGCTCGAGAAGGGTCGGATGGTGCAAAGCAATCTCGCCGAGTACCCGATGATCCGGATGCCGCAGGCGCCGGCCAAGATCGAGATTCACTTCCTGGCCTCGGATAACAATCCGACCGGACTCGGGGAACCGGCCTTCCCGCCGGTGGCACCGGCGATCGGAAATGCGATCTTCGCCGCGAGTGGCAAACGCCTGCGCCAGTTCCCCTGGTCGAAGACGGATCTCAGCTGGAGCTGAGATCGGGGTGGTAGGGCTGAGGCGGTGCCTCAGCCGCGATGATCGAATCCGATCCCGGCTGAAGCCCCGCTTCAGCCCTACCACCGATCCATTCCGATCCTCAATGAATCGGCCCCTTCCGATCGCGGAGGGGGCGGGCGTCGCGGGTGGCGCGGGTCGCCTGCATCTCGGCGAGGATGGAGAGGGCCACTTCCTCCGGCGTTTCGGCGCCGAGGTCGAGCCCCACCGGCGCGTGCAGCCGCTCGAATTGCTCGCGGTTGATCGTGGCCCCGCCGGCCTTCAGGTCCGTAAGGATCCGTTCGGCGCGCTTCTTCGGCCCGAGGAGTCCGATGTAGGCCAGGGGCAACGGCAGCAGCGCCTGCAGGATTGGCGCGTCGTGCACATAGTGGTGCGTCATCACGACCGCGAGGGCGCCCGGCTCCGGCCTGACCTGGGCAACCAGTTTGTCGGCTGCCGCGCAGATCACCCGGTCGGCCTCCGGGAAACGTTCCTCGGTGGCGAAGGCCAGGCGCGGATCGGCGACCGTGATTTCCCAGCCGAGTTCGTGGGCAAGGCGCACGAGTGGCCGGGCGTCGTCGCCGGCGCCAAAGACGAGCAGCGAAACCGGCGGGCAAATGTCCTCGAGAAAAATGCCGCGATCCTCGGCGGTTATCGAGCCGAGGCGCGTGCCGAGGGCGCCGGTACCGCGCCATGCCACCCCGAGCCGGGTGGGGCGCCGTCCGGTCAGGTTGACCATCAGCGTGGTCGCCCACGCGGGCTGGGCGGGCAGTTTTTCGAGCAACACCTGCACGACGCCGTGGCAGCCGAGGCCCACGCCCCAGACGAGGTCGTTCTCGGACGAGGTGTCGTAGACCACCAATTCGGGTTTACCGGAGGCCGCCACCGCCTGGGCTCTCACGAGTACGTCCTCCTCGAGGCAGCCGCCGCTGATCGAGCCGATCCGTTCGCCCGCGGCGGTGAGGAGCAGCCGCGCGCCGGGCCGGCGGTACGAAGAGCCCTCGACCGACACGAGCGTGGCGAGCACCGCCCCGCCGCGGGGCTCGATGGCAAGATGACTGAGGATGGCGATGAGTTCCTTCATCGGGACGTAGCTAAGGCTTTTAACGCGGAGGGCGCGGAGATGGAGGGAGGACGCGGAAGCATGAGGTAGGGCGGAGGCGGTGCCTCCGCCGCGATGATCTCAGGTTTGCGGCGTCAAGAATGGGGAAAGGAATCCAAAGGCAATTCCCGCCATTGTCCGACGGGCAGGTCGCCGAGCTCGAGGTGACCGAAGCGGCGGCGGTGGAGGGTGAGCACGGTGTTGCCGACGGCGGCGAACATGCGGCGCACCTGGTGGTACTTGCCCTCGGTGAGCGTGAGCTCGGCCTCGCGCGGGGCGATGATCCGCAGCTCGGCCGGAGCGCAGGGCTGTTTCTCGCCCTCGAGTTGCAGCGTGCCGCTGGCGAAGCGGGCGATCAGTGCCGGGTCGAGGTCGCATTCCAGCGCAGCGCGATAGATCTTTGGGACCTTATGCTTGGGCGAGGTGAGGCGATGGACGAGTTCCGCCTGGTCCGTGAGCAGGAGCAGCCCGGAGGTGTCCTTGTCGAGGCGGCCGACGCTGGTGACGACCGGATGGCGCCGCCGCCAGCGCTCGGGGAGGAGCGAGTAAACGTTCGGGCCCTCGCGTTCCTCGTGGGAGCAGACAAGTCCGAGCGGCTTGTGGACCAGCAGCAGCAGACCATCGGGATGGTCGAGCGCCGCGCCGTCGACGAGGACATCGACCGGATGGGCCTTGGCGCTGAAGTCATCCGCCGCGACTCCGCCCACCGTGACGCGTCCGCCCCGGATCCAGGCGCGCGCCTCGCTCCGGCTGCAGTAGCCGAGATTGGCGAGAAGTTGATCGAGCCGGCGCATGAGGGACAGATGCCCACGAAAGACACGAAATCCCGCGAAAACCAACCTTGGTTTGCCGGAAAATGGCTAGGCGAGAACGTAAAGGGCGCCAACCCCTAGCCTCCGCTCCGAATCGCCGACCTACCGGGGTTGATCGCGGCCGGGTCGTCGACCCAGCCCTACCTTCAAACCTTGGCAGGCTCGGCGTCTCTGCGGGCCGCCGGCTTGGGCTTTCGCTCGCGGATGATCCGCGCGATCTCGAGTGCGAGCAGCGGGCCGAAGATCCAGACGACCTGCATGGGGAAGAGTTTTCTCGCTGCGGCCTGGTGGTAGACGGCGAGGGCGGCGGCCACGTAGACGAGGCGGTGGAGGAGTTTCCAGCGTTTGCCGCCGAGGGCCTTGATCGCGGCGTTGGGGCTCGTGACCGTGAGGATGAGCAGGATCGTGAACGCGATCAGGCCGACGAGTTGGAAGGGCTTGGTGGTCGCTACCTGAAAAACGTGACCAAGCTGCGACCAGTCCAGCCCCGTCTCGTAGATGACATGCGTGGTGAGATGCAGCAGCGCGTAGACGAACGCGGCCACGCCGACGAGCCGCCGGTGGCGGTTGAGCGCCTGCGCGATGCCCCACTTGGGCCAGAGCATGCGCAGCGGGGTGAACGTGAGCACCGTCGCGAGCAGCACGCACGCGGTGAACCCGAGATGATGCAGGATGAACTTGAGCGGATCAGCGCCCACGCTCGGGTCCGGCCGGACCCAGATCGGCCAGATGGGCCACAGGCCCGGCAGCACGAGCAGGATCCAGATGACGACCTTGGAGCGGAGGAGTTTTTCGAGGACGGCCACGGATTCAGGTATCGGCTAGAACCAAACTACCTCCCGTGCGAGCACCCGATCCGGTTTTGCCACAGAGGCACAAAGACACAGAGGGGGATGTCGTGGCAGGCAGGTGCAGAAAGTCCGATGATTGGCTCTGTGACTTTGTGCCTCTGTGGCAAAACAACTCAGTAGTTCTTTTTCAGGTCCAAGCCCTTGTAGAGGGCGGCGACCTGCTTCTCGTAGCCGTTGAACATCAGGGTGGGCTGGCGCTTCGGGGCGAAGGTGCTGCCTTCGCCGATGACGCGCTCGCTGGCCTGTGACCAGCGCGGGTGGTCGACGGTCGGGTTCACGTTGGCGTAGAAGCCATACTCGCTCGACTGCATCGCCTTCCAGGTGTTGTTCGGCTGGGCGGCGACGAACTCGATCTTCACGATCGATTTGATGCCCTTGAAGCCGTACTTCCACGGCGTGACGAGCCGTAGCGGCGCGCCGTTCTGGTTCGGCATGGCCTTGCCGTAGATCCCGGTGGCGATGAAGGCCAGTTCGTTGGTGGCTTCGTCGATCCGCAGGCCCTCGACGTAAGGATAGTCGAGGTTGTCGGCCGCCTGGCCGGGGGAACTCTTCGGATCCAGGAAGGAGGTGAACTTGAGGTACTTCGCTTCGGGCTTGGGGTCCGCGAGGGCGACGAGCTTGGCGAGGGCGAAACCGTCCCACGGCACGACCATCGACCAGGCCTCGACACAGCGGTGACGGTAGACGCGCTCCTCGATGCCGCCGGCCTGCTTGATCAGGTCGTTGACGTCGAGTTTGACCGGCTTGTTGACGAGCCCGGTGAGTTCCACGGTCCACGGGTCCGTCTTCCAGCCACGGTTGGCGAGGTCCTTCGGCTGCTCCTTGGCGGTGCCGAATTCGTAGAAATTATTGTAGCTGGTGACGAACTGCTCGGCGGTGGGCTTGAGCGCGCTCGCGGGGAAATCGGGGTTGGCCTTGGCGGGGAAACCGCCGGTGGCAGCGAGGAGGTCGCTTGAGGCAAGGGCGGCGCCGGCAGCGCCGAGGCCGATGGCCTTCAGGAAATCGCGGCGGTTGTGGGTGCGGTAGGCGGTCTCGGATGTCACGACGGACTCCGGGAGTTCCCAGTCCTTCTTGGTGCGGATCAGCATGGCGGTGCTCCTGTGGGTTTTTGAACGCGGCGAAGGGTTCACCGCCGGACACCGGTCCAGAGGCGAGGGTTCGTCCGGATATTCCAAGGCAGGCGCGGTTAGGCGAGGAAATCATTGTGACGGGACCGTGGGCCGGGCTGCTCCGGCCGGACCGTCCAGAATGTTCTCGGCATCGATGCGGGCATCTGGGATGGGTTGGGCTCTTCGCCCTTCCGGGCACAAACTTATGGCACTGTGGGAATACAAGGTTATCTCGAGCGGTCGGGGCGGTTTCGCGACGCCGGCGCTTCTGGAGAAATTTCTGAACGATCTGGGCAAGGAAGAGTGGGAAATTATCGATTTCCGCGCCCAGCCGGACAATGCGCTGGCGTTCTCGGGCCTCGCCCGGCGGACGACCCAGCGCGACTGGACCCTGGAGGACGCCGCCGTCGCCGCCGCGCGCAACGAGGCGGAGAAACTCCGCGCGGAGTTTGAGGCCAAGTTCAAGGGCATCGGTGGTGGATCTCAGGCCGCCGCGGAGTCAGCGGCCGCCACGGAGGAAGCGGGAAAGCCCACGGTCACGGATGACTTCCGCCGCGTGCGGGATACCAGCTCTGACCAGGATCCGGATGCCGAGGACGACGAGCCGAAGGACGAGTGGGATCAGCTGACCGAGGAGAACGAGCTCCCGACCTTCTTTGACGCGATCCGCCCCCATCTGCGCCGCAACCAGCGCGGTCCGGGCATGTCCGCCGGCCTCGAGCACCTCTGCAAGCGCTGGAACCTTACCGAGGAAGACCTGAAGGGCGCGCTCGTCGAGTGCGGCTTCGAGATTCCGCACGATGAGGACGACAAACCCGTCTATATCGAGTACGAGGGCGATCTCTATTGGCTGAATCTCAACCGCCGCGGTGAAATCTGGATCAATACCAAGGACAAGCCGCGTCCCGTGTTCCGCGCCGTGCCTGGCACCCGCGTGACGCCGGACCCGACGGAGCAGGCGGCGCCTGAGTCCGATCGCAAGTCCGAGTCCAACGAAGGCCGTGAGGGCCGTGGCCGCAACCGTGGCGGCGATGCCGATGGCGCTTCCGACGCGGCTGCGTCCGCGACCCCCGGCGAGCCGTTGCCCGAGGGGCCGGCCCTGCTGGAAAAGATCCGTCCGCTGATGCGCCGCAATCGGCGCGGTCCCGGCGGCAGCGGTTCGGGCAGTTTTCTTTCTCGCGCCCTGAAGTGCAAGGAGGCCGATCTCGCGACGGCTTTTGCCGCGCTGGGCCTGGTCGAGGCGGCGACGCCGACCGACAAGCCCGTCGAGGTGGAGATCAACGGCGACATTTGGTGGGTCAACCGCGACAGCCGCGGCGGCCTCTGGGTCAATGGCCGGAGGAAGGACGAGGGCGGCGAAGTGCCGACGGTGCAGGGTGGCTCGTCGGAAGGCGGGGCTCCGGCTGCGTCCGGAACGCCGGCTTCAACCGAGGCGGCTCCTGCGGCGATCTTCTCTCCGACTCCCGCGGCGGGAGAGTCCAGCGGGATTCTTTCCGCTGTGCGTCCGCACCTGAAGGAGGCCAAGGCCGGCACATTCTCCAGCGATGTCTGCGATCTGGCCCCGGCGCTGGGCAAGGGCCCCGAGGAATTTGTTGCGGCCCTGGTCGCGGCCGGTCTCAAGAAGCCGGAAAAGCCCCGCGAGCGGCCGGTCTATGTCGACCACGACGGCGAGGCCTTCTGGCTGAGTCGCACGGCCGAGGACGCCCTTCTGCTGAACGCCAAACCTGCCAAGCGCAGCAAGTCCAAGAAGCAGGAGGATTGATTCGGCACGGCCCGCGGTCGTCCGCGGGCCTGCAAGGATCAGCCCGCGCCGCGGGGTAGGGCGGATTATCCATAATCCGCCGCGATCAAACCCGGCGCGTTAAGGATAACGCGCCCTACCCACTATCGGCGGATTTTCGCCGCCGCGCGTTTTTCGGACTTGGCCCGGGTCGCCCCGCCAATCACGAGCCAGCCGGCGGCGGGGAGCATGGCGGTGATCATCGCAGTCTTTTGCCAGCCGGACTGCAGGGCGAACATTCCGCCGGGAAGGGACAGCCCGATCAACGCCGGTAATCGGTTCCAGCGTGGCAGCCGCTGGTGGCGGACTATCGTGGTGCCGGCGAGCATGATGCCCGGAAACACCAAGAGCATGCCCCAGTCCGCCGTGAGCAGGAATTGCGGACTTTCGAGACCCAGCGAACGCACGCCAAATGCGGCGAGCAGGGTCAGGCCTGGGACGGCGGCAAGGGCCAGGCAGATCTCATCCAAGAAGTCGCGCGAGTGACGGAGGCTCGCCCGGAGTTCCGCGACGCACCAAAGCATGGCCGCGCCGGTGATGGGCACCAAGGGCAGCACCGCGGAGGTCCGTTGGAGGAAAATGGCCCGGGGGTGCAGCCAGATCAGGGCGAACCAGCAACCGGCCGTGATGAGCGCAGGAAGTCCGCGCCAGATCGGGGGAGTTGCCGCAGGGGGCGCGGTCTCGGACGTGCTCATGGGTCGGTGATGACGGATGCCAGTGCGGGAAGTAACGGAACGTCGGCGGCCGCAAGATCGTAGCTGCGGACGTCCGCCGGTTTCACCCAGGCCAAGGCGGCGTGTTCATGCGCCACGGGTGCGGTGGTGGCGGCCGCGAGGCGGCAGACAAAGGGGTGCATCTCGATCGACACGGTGGCGTAGTGATGCACAAACGGCGGGAGAGCCCCGGTGATTTCGATGCGGCAGCCGAGCTCTTCGTCAATTTCGCGAATGAGGGCAGCGACGGGTGATTCGCCCGGCTCGACTTTTCCGCCGGGAAACTCCCATTGCAGCCCCAGATGCTTGTCGGCCGGGCGTTGGGCGAGCAGCACGCACCCGTCCCGGTTGAGGATCAGGGCGCAGGCAACAGGGATGATCTTGGGCGGGGCCACGCGCCGATAAAAAGGAGGAAGGGTGCGGGCACAACCCCAGCGGCCGACAGGCGAGGGCACAAAAAAGCGCCGCATCGGGAAAACGCGGCGCTCAGAAGAGGAGGGAGAACTCAGCCCTTGATCATCTCGGCGACGAAAGAACGCTCCTCGACGAGTTCCTTGTTCGTGGCGGCGATCTTCGACTTGGCGAAGTCGTCCATCGGGTAGCTCGGCAGCACCTGGTAGGAACCGACCGTGGTGGTCTTGACCGGCATGCCGGCCCAGACGTTCGGGTCGAAACCGTAGGCACCGTTGGATTTCACGGCGCAGGAGTGAATCGCGCCCGGCGTGACGAGGCTGCGGACGTGGTCGACGAGGGCGTTGGCGGCCGAGGCGGCCGAGGAGGCGCCGCGGGCGGCGATGATGGCGGCGCCGCGCTTGCCGACGATCTCGCAGAACGGCCCCTGCAGCCAGGCGTTGTCCGTGATGACCTTCGGGACCGGCTGGTTCTTGATCGTCGCGTGGGCGAACGACGGGAACATGGTCGGGCTGTGGTTGCCGTAGATGAAGATGTCGCGGACATCCGTGAGGTCCACGCCGGCCATCTTGGCGAGCTGGGTCTGGGCGCGATTCTGGTCGAGGCGGACCATCGCGGTGAAGCGCTCGGGCGGCAGGCGCTTGGCCTGGCTGGCGGCGATCATGCAGTTCGTGTTGGCGGGATTGCCCACGACCGCGATGCGGGCATCAGCCGCGGCGACGGCGTCGATGATCTGGCCCTGGCCGATGAAGATCTTGCCGTTGTCCTTGAGTAGATCGGCGCGCTCCATGCCGGGGCCGCGGGGCTTGGCGCCGACGAGCAGGCACCAGTTGGCGTCCTTGAAGCCGATCTCGGGCTTGTCGGTCTGGACGATGCCCTTGAGGAGGGGGAACGCGCAGTCATCGAGCTCCATCGCGACGCCCTCGAGGGCCTTCAGGGCCTTCTCGACCGGGGCCTCGATGAGCTGGAGGATCACGGGTTGGTCCGGGCCGAACATGGCGCCGGAAGCGATGCGGAACAGGAGAGCGTAACCGATCTGACCGGCAGCGCCGGTGACTGCGACACGGATGGGGGATTTCATAAGAGAGGCGGGGAGTTAGGCGGCCGACCCGGGAAAACACACGGATGAAATCCGGGGAGCCGTTGGATTTAGGCCTGATGCTGCGGGTTAGACGGGAGGCTAATCGAAACGGCAGCCTAGGCGAAACGCGGGGTGAGGGCCGAGTGAATTTCGCGGACCAAGGTCTCGGTCTCATCCCAACCGATGCAGCCGTCGGTGATCGAGACGCCGCGTTTCAGTTGATGGAGCGGCTGCGGGAATGCCTGACTGCCGGCGAAAAGGTTGCTCTCGATCATGGCGCCCATGATGGCGGTGTTGCCGCCGGTGATCTGGGCGAGGAGCGCGCGCATGACCTCGGGCTGGCGCTCGGGCTTCTTGCCGGAGTTGTCGTGCGAGCAGTCGACGAGGACCGCGCGGGGCAGCCCGGCCTTGGCGAGTAATTGCTCAGTCTGGGCGATGTGCTCAGGCGAGAAGTTGGGGCTGGTGGCGCCGCCGCGCAGCACGATGTGGCAGTTGGGATTGCCGGTCGTGACGATGGCAGAAGCCCGGCCTTCAAGGTTGATGCCGAGGAACGTCTGCGGCTGAGAGGCGGCCTTGATGGCGTTGATCCCGGTGGTGATCGAGCCGTCGGTGCCGTTCTTGAAGCCGAGCGGCATCGAGAGTCCCGACGCCATCTGACGGTGGGTCTGTGACTCGGCTGTGCGTGCACCGATCGCAGACCAGCAGATCAGGTCGGCAATGTACTGGGGTGTGATCGGATCGAGCAGTTCGGTGGCGGTGGGCAGGCCGAGGTCGAGGACGTCCCGCAGGAAAGTCCGCGCGAGCCTGAGGCCGGCGGGGATATCGTGAGAGCCATCCAGATGGGGATCCATGATCAGGCCCTTCCATCCCACGGTGGTGCGGGGTTTCTCAAAATAGACCCGCATGACGATCATGACCCGGTCGGCGACCTCCTTCGAAAGCGCGGCGAGTTTGCGGGCATACTCCCGGCCGGCGTCGGGGTCATGGATCGAGCAAGGGCCGATGATCAGCAGGAAACGGCGGTCGTCGGTGAAGATTAGGCGGTGGATTTCTTCCCGGGCGCGGGCGATGAAGTCCGATTGCGCCTCGGTACGGGGCAGCTCGGCAATCAGCGCGGCCGGTGAAGGCAGGGCCCGGGTTTCGACAACATTAAGGTCGGAAGTCTTATGCACAGCCGGCGAACGTGCGGGGCGGAGCGGGGCCAATCAAGTCTCTCCTTCGGTTCGGCTGGGCGTCTCGTGGCCCAAAAATAAGGCGGGCCGCCTACCCCTAGGCGACCCGCCATTGCTTTCTGTGTTACCCCAAAACTCCCCGCTAGGCGGGGAGAAGTGGAAATTGGATAGGCAGAGAGATGCGTTCTAAGTCGGCATGGTCAAACGAATCTTTCGATTTTCTTGCATCGCACTTTGCAAGTATCTCATTACCAGTTTTATGAAACATATTTTGTATGGATGAGAATCTCCTGAAATTTCACGTTTGGCGTCCCGCAAGCTGGCTGCATGTAGCTGGGCCGGATGCATTCGCCTTCCTGCAGGGGCAGTTCTCGAACGATCTGAGGGCTCTGGACCAGAGCCAGGGTGAGGCGGTCCACGGACTGTGGTTGAATCAAAAAGGCCGGGTGCTGGCCGACGGCTTTGTGCTCAGGACGGGCAAGCCGGATGGATTTTGGGTGGGCAGCTATTTTTCTCCCGCGGTCACCGTGCGGGAGCGGCTTGAGAGCCATCTCATCGCGGACGACGTGCAAATCGAGGATCAGACCGATCGCTGGCACGGGTTGACGGTGTTCGGCGCGGTGGCGCCGGCGGATGTCGTCGGCGTTGAGGCGATTTCCTTCCGAGGGCGGCGGGGGGGCAGTCCTTCGCGTGAGTGGTTGATGACGCGGGAGCCGGTTCAGCTGCAAGGGAGGCTTCTCTCGGGAGCTGAGATGCAAGAACGCCGGATCACGGCAGGCATCCCGGCGGTACCGCTGGACATCGGCCCGGGCGATCTGCCGCAGGAGGGCGGACTCGAGACGGTCGCGGTGTCGTTCAACAAGGGATGTTACTTGGGGCAGGAAGTGATGGCGCGGTTGCAGTCCATGGGGACTCCCCGACGGCGGCTATTCCGGGTCGCGAGCGACGGAACTATTCCTCCGGTCGGAACTCCTCTGCAGCAGGAGGGGCGAACGATCGGTGAAATGCGCAGCTCCGTGGTGACGAAGAACGGTTTCATCGGTCTGGCGATGTTGCAGCTCGCGCCGCTCAAGTCCGGCCAACCGCTGACGGCGGCGGGCGGTGAGGTGGTCCAGATTGTTTCTCCGGTGTGAAGCCGGCGAGGCCGGCTGCTACGGCTGAAAGAGGAACAGGTCCTTGGCTTGCTCTGCGAGTTCGGCGACCCAGCGATGCAGCCAGAGGAAATGAATAACTCCGCCCATGGCGATCATCGGGCCGAACGGGAACTGAACGCTCAAGCCAAGTTCGGCCGGCTGCCCGTCGGGGGTTGCGGCCTTGAGGCCGGCATGGGTCTTTTTCCCGGTAAGCTTTCCGTACAGTGCGGCCAACGAAAACCAGGTCAGGCCGATGGCGGAGCCGACGCCCAAGGCGCTGAACACACCCTGCCAGCCCGTGAAGGCGCAGATGGCCCCAACCAGCTTCACGTCACCGAAGCCCATGGCCTCCTTTTTCAGGATCGCCTCCATGATGAGCACGAACCACAGGACGAATCCCGAGCCGACGATAACCCCGAGCATCGACAGCAGACCGGCGCGCATGCTGTCCACGATGAACAGTCCGCCATGCTGATCGTGGAGCGAAGGGATGGCGAACGAGAGCAAAACACCACACACGCCCAGTCCGATCGTGAAGACGTCGGGAATGATCATGTGATCGAGGTCGATGAATGAACCGGCGATCAGCGCGCTGATCAGGACCCAGCCGCAGACGGCCTTGCCCGGCGCTTCCGGGAAGGCGAGCCAGCAGGCGACGAACAGCAGCGCGGTCAGGAGTTCAATCGCCGGGTAGCGGATCGAGAACGGCCGACCACAGCAGCGGGCATGGCCGCGGAGGAATATCCACGATAGGATCGGAATGTTGTCGTGCCACGCCACGGGCTTGCCGCAGGCGCAATGCGAGCCGGGGTAGACGATGGATTTCTCCGCCGGGATCCGGTAGATGCAGACATTGAGGAAACTCCCGATGCAGGCGCCGAAGAAAAATGCCACCGAGGGGAAGAACCAAGGGAAGGCGGCGGCGGTTTCGGACAAAGACATCATGGTTTAACCTGACGGTGTGTAGGTAGCGAAGTTTCCTTGGAAGGGAAGGGTGCGCTACGTCGGCGATCTTTCCTGGAGTGCGGCGGCCATCACCGGGGCATGGCGGGCCGCGGGAATTCCGGTCCAATGCTCGAGGGCCTTGGCACCCTGATGGACGAGCATGGCGAGTCCGTTGGCGGCGGGAACGCCGAGGGCCCGGGCCTGCCGGAGCAGCGGTGTTTCCGCCGGGTTGTAGATCATGTCGAAAACCCCCGCGGGCGGTGGCTGCAGCGCAGCGAGGTCGATGGGCAGCGGATCGTCGGGCTTCAGGCCCGCGCTGGTCGCGTTGATGACGAGAGTTCCGGCGCGAAGAGGGCGCGCCGGATAGGATTCGATTGGGATGCCATGGCGGTGGGCCAGCAGCGCGAGATCGCGCAGCAGCCCGGCGAGATTTTGCGGGGTGCGATTTGAAATGGCGAGCGAGGCGCAGTCACTTTGAATGCATTCGACCACCGCCCCACGAGCTGCGCCGCCGGCGCCAAGTATCAGTACATGCGCCCCGCGCAGCGGTCGGTGGAGGGTTTCGTGCAGCGCGGCAGCGAGGCCGTAACCGTCCGTGTTGAATCCCTTCCACCCATGGCTGGTCCGCACCAAGGTGTTCGTGGCACCGACTTCCTGGGCGGCTCGGTCGATTTCGCCCAGCTCGGGCACCGCTAGGACTTTGTGCGGCACAGTCAGGTTGAGGCCGAGGAAACCACGCGCGTGGAAGAGTGGCAGCGCGCGGCTCAGATCCGCCGGGTCGATGTCGAAGCGGAAATAGCGCCAGGTGGCGTACTGCGAATCCTTGCGCGCCAGCGCCGCGAGGGCGGCATGGTGCATGCGCGGACTGAGCGAGTGTCCGATCGGGTGGCCGAGCACGGCGAGCGCCGTGCCCGCGAAGTGCCAGCCTTCGAGGTCGCGGAGGGTGAGAACGGAATCGGCGGGAGCGGACATCGGGCGGGTGGGCGCGTGCGGCCGGGGGCCGCGGTTGATTGTTAGGGGTTGCCGGTTATTCTGATCATCGGTTCGGGAGGCAATAACCGACAACCTTGTCTCGATAACCGCGCCGCGCCGCGCGCGGCGCTACGACCGCGCGTAGGTGGCGGCAAATTCCGCGACAAAGCCCGCGAACAACTGGGAGCGCGGCTCGTCGCCGGAGGCCCGGCAATGGTTCGCGAGATTGCGGCAGGTGCGGCAGAGCACCTCGCGCACCGGCGTCGGGATCAGCTCCGATTCGGTGACATGGAGGTTGCGGGCCTTCAGGCTGTCCGAGACTTCGGTGGCGGTGAGCATCGTGCCGCCCTCGAAGGGATCGATGAAGAACGGCTCGGCGGTGAGGAAACAGCCGACCACGAAATGTCCGGGCAGGCCGACCGGCTCGAGCGTGAGACCGAGCCGCCGGGCCACCAGCAGATAGACGATGCTGAGTGAAACCGGAAGGCCGCGGCGACGGGTCAGCACCTGGTCGAGGAAGCTGTTGTTGGGGTCGGTGTAATCCTCGACGTTGCCGCGGAAACCCGACTCGTGAAACAGCACCCGGTTGATCACCCGGCATTTCTCGCGGGTGGTGCCGGGCTCCACGATCAATTCGCGGCACCGGCTGGCGAGCGCGTCGAGCACGGCTGAGGTGGCTTCGGCGTCAATCTGGGGGTTCACGGTCCGGCTCAGCAGCAGCGAGCCGGCCTCGAGGTCGTAGTTCTGGGCGCGGATGAAATCGCGGAATTCGGCGACCGGGTCGGTGAAGCGGAGCTCTTCAAGATAACGGCGCGCATGCCAAGCGAGGATGCGGTTGGATCCGGTGGCGACCTCCTGGAGCAAACGGGCAGCGGTCGGCCCGAGCGTGAGGAAGTAGGCTTGGAGGGCGCCGCGGACGGACGGGCTGGGGTCGTCAAGCAGCTCCAGCAGGGCATCGCGCCTTTCCCCGTCGAGCGGTTCGTTGTCCACGGACTCCTACGCTCGACGGAAATCGCCGGCTGGCAATCGGAAATCAGCCATCGCGGGAACCATACAAGGCAGTGCCGATGCGGATCAGTGTGCTGCCGGCAGCGATCGCGGCGGCATAGTCGCCGCTCATGCCCATCGAGAGCTCGGCCAGCGGAGTGCCGAAGCGCGCGGCGAGATCGTCGCGGATGACCCGGAGGTTCTGGAACGTCCGGACCGCCACCTCAGGATCCTCGGAAAGCGGGGCGATCGTCATCAGGCCCTCGACCCGGAGATGAGGGGCGGCAAGGGCGGCCTCCAGCAGGGCGGGGGCATCGGCTGGCTCGGCGCCGAATTTCGCCGGGTCATGGCCGGCATTGATCTGGAGGAGCACGGGCAGGACCTTGCCGAGGCTCCCCGCGGCGCGGTCGAGCAACCCGGCGAGCTTGCTGCTATCCACGCTCTGAATGCGATCGAAGGTTTCCACGGCGAGCTTTGCCTTGTTCGACTGCAGGTGCCCGATGAGCTCCCAGCGGATCAGGCCGGGGCATAGCGGGCGTTTCTCGGCCGCTTCCTGCACGCGGTTCTCGCCGACGGAGGCGAGCCCGAGACGCGCGGCGAAGATGGCCGCGTCGGCCGGATGGTTCTTAGTCACCGGCTGGAGTTGCACGTTCGCCGGGTCGCGTCCGGCGGCCCGGGCCGCGGCGTCCATCTGCACCCGGAGGGAGGCGACGCGGGCGGAGAATTCCTCGAAGGTGATGGGCACGGCGGGCGGGTGGGGCTTTAGAGGATCTACTTTAACGTTTGCGACGGCGTTGACGCTCTATTCTATGGCGGAAAACATCAGCTAATCATGCAAATTGAAAACTTCAAAATCTTCGCCGACCTGGTGGAGACGAAGAGCTTCTCCAAGTCCGCGAAGCTGAACGGCATCACCCAGTCCGCCGTGAGCCAGCAGGCGCGGGCCATGGAGCGACATTTCAAGACTTTGCTGATCGACCGGAGCCAGAAACAGTTCCAGCTGACGCGCGAGGGCCACGGGGTCTATGACGCGGCGAAGGAGATGCTGCACACCTACGAAAAGCTGCTGTGCGAGTTGCAGGAGATGAAGAAGGTGATCAGCGGCACGATCCGGATTTCCACGGTGTACTCGATCGGGCTCCACGAGCTCCCGCCCTTTATCAAGAAATTCCTGCACGACTTCCCTTCGGTCAACGTGCGCATTGAGTACCGCCGCTCGAACCTCGTGTACGAGGACATCCTGCATAACGCCGTCGACTTCGGGCTTGTCGCCTTTCCGGTGAAGACCCGGCAGATCGACATGCTGCCCTTCCGCAACGACCACCTCGTCGTGATCACCCATCCCAATCACCCGCTGGCCAAGCGCGCGGAGATCGAGGTCAAGGACCTCGCCGGCCAGCGTTTCATCGGTTTCGACCCCGACATCCCCACCCGCAAGGCCGTCGACCAGATCTTCCGCGAGCACAAGCTCGAGTGCGAACCCGTGATGGAGTTCGACAATATCGAGACCGTGAAGCGCGCCGTGGAGATCGACCACGGCATCTCGATCGTGCCGCAGGCGACCGTGACCCAGGAAGCCAACGCCGGTTCGCTGGCCGTCCTGCCGTTCAAGGGCCGCGGGTTTACCCGTCCCCTCGCGATCCTTCATCGCAAGGGCCGCGTCCTGACCCCGGCGATGAAGAAATTCATCGAGACGCTCGGTCTCGACCTGCCGGAAATGCGCCACGCCTGAAAGCGCCGGGAAGAATCTCCCTCCGCCGGGCTCAGACCCAACACCCCATGAAACGACTCACCGCCCTTTTCCTCGCCGTCGGATTGATCGCGATCCTCGCCGGCTGCAGCCCCAAGACCGAGAGCGCGGCTTCCGCCGCGGCTCCGCTGTCCGCCGGTCTCAATCCCGGGGCCGCCGCCCCAGCTTGGACGCTGAAGGACTTGGACGGCAAGGAGGTCTCCTTCGCCCAGTTCGCCGGCAAGGTCGTGGTGGTCGACTTCTGGGCCACGTGGTGTGGGCCGTGCGTGTCGGAACTCCCCGGCTACATCGCGCTGCAGCAGAAATACGGCCCGCAGGGTCTCGCCATCATCGGGGTCTCGCTCGACACCATCCCGTCAGCCGAGGTGCAGAAATTCGCCAAGGCGAAGGGCATGAACTACACGGTCGTGATGGGCGACGAGGCCGTCCAGAAGGCCTTTGGTGCGATCGACGCGATCCCGACGACCTTCCTCATCGACCGGACTGGCGTGATCCGCGACCGGAAGCTGGGCTCGCTGTCCGCCGCGGAATACGAGAAGCGCGTCGCGGCGCTGCTGAAGTAAGCCTCCCGCAGCGCGCGAGGCTTACGGCTATTTGTGAAGGGTTATTCGTTATTGGGTCCCGAACCGAGCGGACGCCGATCACCAATAACAAGTAACCATTAACCGCGGTGGCAGCGCCGCCGACTACCTTGGCCGGAAAGGCGCCTGGGTTTCCGGCGTGAAGCGCGTCAAGGCCGCGAGTTCGTCGGCGACCTTCCGGTCGCTCCGGCAGCGCGGCATTTTGTAGTGTCCGCCCCACCGGCCCTTTTGCCGCTGCCAGTGCTCGAAGACGCCCGGGATCACGAGGCGCACCAGCGGGGGCTCCAAGCGGCCATCGAGCCGGCGCGCTGCATAGTCGGGATTGATCCGGCGCAACGCGGTGTCGAGCTCGGCGCCGAGAATAGGTCCAGTGGGGGTCTCGACGCTCCCCGAGTGCAGTTCGATCCACCACTCATGCCGGCCGGCGGCATGGTGGGACCATGCATTGGGGAACTGCGGAGCGACGTGGAAATCCGTGATCTGCCAGTGGTGGCGCCGGCAAACATCGGCCAGCACTTCCGTGACCTCGCGTTCTGGGACTTGCTCGGCGAGGCCGGCGAGACGCAGGCCGGTCTGCCCCACGTGGACGAGCCGCGGTGGATCGACCGAGATAAAGCGCACCACGTCTCCATTCAGATAACGGGAGAGACCCGCCGGCGTGGTCAGGACCAGCGCGTAATCGATCCCGGGCTGGACACCTTCCAGCGGCACGATCTTTGGTCCGAGCTCCCGGAGCCGGGCTTCACGGAAGCCCGACATGGGCAGGAATTCGAAGAAGATCCCCGTGTCAGCCATCAGGCGTAGGCCGAGGGCGGCGTCCGAATCCTGAGCCGCGATGAATCCCTCCGAGGAGGGAAAGATTTCGTGGAAAATCACATGGGGCCCCAAGTCGAACCGCAGGTGATCCGCGAACGGAGCCACCGGCATCCCGCCGTGGATCAGGCACTCGAGGTTGGGCCAGAGGGCGCGAAGATGGGGCAACAGGCCCGAGGTTCCTTCCAGCCGCCCGCGCAACTGCGCGGCCAGCGCGAGCACCCAATGAGGCATGCCGGCGACTAGGCTGATGTCGCGGTTCCATGTCCGCTCGATGATGGCGTCGACCTTGGCCGTCCAGTCGGTCATCCGCGAAATCTCCGCCCCGGGCTCGTGCAGCAAATCCTCGGCCCAGCCGGGAAGATGGAGCGCGCCGATGCCGCTGAGGTCGCCGCCCAAGGCCTCAAAGCGGTCGGTGCCCGGCAGCGGCGCGACGGGTGCCGAGCCGCCGAGGATGAGATGGCGGCCCCGGAAGACCCGGGAATGGCCGACCCGGGCGGTGTAATAGAGCAGCGCATCCCGGCTGGCGCGCCGGAAATGGCCGAGCATCGCGGGGGTCACCGGCACATGGCGCGTTTGGCCCGTGGAGGTGCCGGCGGAAATTGCGTAAAGGTGGCACAGCCCGGGCCAGAGCACGTCCGCCTCGCCGCGCGTCATCCGCTCGATCCAGGGAGCAAACGCCTCGTGCGGCTGCGGGACGATTCGCCGGCGAAACTGCTCGGGTGTCATACCCCGCTCGAAACCCACGGACTGGCCGTAGGTGGTGGCGGCCAGATTGGCGGTCAACCGGCGCCAGACGGCCGCTTGTTCGGCGAACGCGTGACCGTTCTTCCGCAGCCGCCGGGCGGTTCGCGCCCGCATCAGGTCGGCACCGGCAAGCAGGAGTCTTCGGGGCAGGGCTGACATGGCGAGCAGCGACAGCTAGTCACCGATTGTGGATTCGGCGCCGCAAGCGAATTTGCCGCGGCCCCCCCGGGATTACGAAGTTTTTGTCAGCTTTGGGTAAATTCAGAAGGGCGGGTTGCGGTTTTCCCTTTGCGTGTGGCCCGACCCGGCCCGAAAAACTCCCGCACATGGCCCTGCCCCCGATCATATACGAGGACGACGACCTGATGGCGTTCGACAAACCCAGCGGGATGCTGGTGGCGCCCGACCGCTGGAACAAGGAGCGGGAAAACCTGATGGGCCTGGTGCATGCCCGTTTTGGCCACACCGTGGCGAACGTCCACCGGCTCGATGCCGACACCAGCGGCCTGTTCCTCTGCTCGAAGAACAAGCGCGCGCTCGATTACCTCAGCGGCCAGTTCCAGTCGAAGACCGTGGCCAAGCGCTACGCGGCGATCGCCGTGGTGCTTCCACCTGAGCGGGCAATGAAGGTGCTGGCGCCGGTGCGCGGCCCGGACGGCGGCCTGCCGGACGCGTTCACGATGGATATCGGGCTCGGCCCTGATGAACACCAGCTCGGCCGCATGCGGATCTTCCGGGGGCGCGACGGCAAGGCCAGCGTGACGGAGTTTACCACCCGCGAGCGGTTTGGCCGGTTCGCGCTACTCGAATGCCGGCCGCTGACCGGCCGTACCCACCAAATCCGCGTCCATCTGGCCGCCGCCGGCGCGCCGGTCCTGAATGACCCGATGTACGGGGATCCGGAGATCCACCTGCTGCTTTCGGATCTGAAGCGCGGCTACAAGGGGCGCGACGACGAGAAACCCCTGATCGCCCGCCTCGCCCTGCATGCGGCCGAGCTGGTGATCAAGCACCCCGCGACCGGCGAGCCCATCACCCTGAGTGCGCCGCTGCCGCGTGACTTCGAGGTCGCCTTGAAGTACCTGCGGAAGTTCGGGGGGGCCCGTCCTCGGGCGGTTCGCACCCCATGGACCGCTGGATAGAGCTGGGCCGGCTTTACCGCCGATTGCTGGGCACTGCTTCGACTTTTCGGGAGGCCGTGGAGGAATTGCGGTCGGGCGGCACGCCGGAATTTCGGCGCCTACTGGACACCGATACGAACTGGGAGGCGGTTGCGACGGAGGACTTGGCGGCGGACAGGAAACGCCTGCTGGAATGGTTCGAGGACATCCGGGCCTGCGACCTCGGTCGCGGCATCGACATCATTTATGTCGAAATCGGGGCCTCGCCGCGGACCTTCGAGATTTCGGCGTGGAGATGGGCTGACCGTGTCATGCTGATCGACGACGGATTGATTGAGCCCGACTCGGTTCGGACCGTTTCCATGCCGGGTCGCGTGCATCAAGCGGGGGAGCTGACCTCCGGGCTGCCGTTTTTCCGGGCCGGCGGCGATTTTGCGAACCTGGCGCTCTGGCTGCTCTTTTGCTCCTTTGTTCCGCTGGAGGCCTACGCCGAAGCTAACTTGCAGGCGTCATGGGGCATTGATCGCGAGTTTGCCGTTCTCTTCGGATGCAAGGACTCCGTTTTCCACGGTGGATTTGTCACGCCCTCCGGCTGGAAGCGGCCACTGAAGCGGGTTGAGGCGCCCGCCCACCACTAACCCGGAGTTTTTTTGCCACAGAGGCACGGAGAGCACAGAGCCCAAGCCTCGTTGTTTTGGCTTGGTTGCCGAACCCCAATCATCCGACCTCTGTGAGCTTTGTGCCTCGGTGGCAAAAAACCGGATTGGGTCAGCTCGCGAAAGCCATGGGCGCGTTCTCGGCCAAATGGGTCCGGATCGCGGCGGCGAAGATCTCGCCGAACTCGGCGCGCTTCTTTTCGCCCATGCCGAAGATGCCCGCCATGGCGGACTCGCTCGCGGGATAGAGCCGCGCCATCTGACGAAGGGTGGCATCGCCGAAGATGACATACGCGGGGACGGAACGCTCGTCCGCCAGGGAGCGGCGCACCTGCCGGAGGCGCTCGAACAGGATTTCGTCGCACGCGACATCGCCCTCGCGCCTGGCCCGGCGGGCCACCGGCTTTTCCAGCGGCTTGGTCAGGGA
>CAIYFD010000338.1 GCA_903925425.1 uncultured Opitutia bacterium
ACCTGGTTCCGGGCGACCGCAACTGGTATCGCGATTACGTCGTGGCCAAGGCCGTGGTGAACGCCATGGAAGCCCTCCGGATGGACTGGCCAAAATCAGCCGAGGATCTTTCGAAGGTCCATTTTAAGTAAACCCGGAACCGGACTGGGGCGTCGCCGCCCGTCCGGTCCGGTTCCTGACCAACACCCGTTTGGCCCAGCCTCCCGCAACTCAGGCTCCCAACGCTTGGGTAATGTCGGCCTTGATGTCCTCGATATGCTCGATGCCGAGTGAAATGCGCAGCCCGCCGGGCGCGACGCCAGCCGTGAGCTGCTCCGCCGGCGAGAGCTGCGAGTGGGTCGTGGATGCCGGATGAATGATCAGGGTCTTGGCGTCGCCGACATTCGCCAGGTGGGAAATCAGTTTGAGGCGGTTGACGAATTTCTCCGCCCGGTCCCGGTCCCCCTTGAGCTGGAATGAGAGCACACCCCCAAAGCCCCGGGTCAGGTATTTCTTCGCCGTGGTGTGCGTCGGGTGGCTCTCCAAACCGGGATAGCTCACGGAAACGACGTCGGGATGCGCCACCAGCCAACGGGCCAACGCCAGGGCATTCTCACAGGTGCGCTCGACCCGCAGCGACAAGGTCTCCAAGCCCTGCAGGAGCAGAAACGAGTTGAAGGGGCTCTGGGCCGGACCCCAGTCGCGCAAACCTTCCACGCGGCAGCGGATGATGAACTGGATGTTCCCGAAGGGACCACCCAGGCCGAAAATATTATTCAGCACCATGCCGTGGTAACTGGGGGACGGCGAGGTGAACTGGGGATACTTGCCATTGCCCCAGTTAAACGTGCCGGCGTCCACGATCACGCCACCCATGCTGGTCCCGTGGCCGCCGATCCACTTGGTCGCGGACTCGACGAGGATGTGCGCGCCATGACGCAACGGCTGGCAGATGGCCCCGCCGGCGCCAAACGTGTTGTCGACGATCAGCGGCAGGTCATGCTTCTTCGCCAGCGCGGCAAAGGCCTCGAAGTCGGGCACCGTGAGTCCCGGATTGCCGATGGATTCGAGGTAGATGGCCTTGGTCTTCGCGTCGATCAACGGCTCGAAGGACGCCACCTTCACACCGTCGGCGAACCGGGCCTCGACCCCGATGTTCTTGAAGGCGTTCTTGAACTGATTGTACGAACCGCCGTACAGGTGCGAGGTGGTGACAAAATTGTCGCCCACCGAGGTGATGTTGTTGATCGCCAGGAACTGCGCGGAGTGGCCGGAGGCGGTAGCCAGCGCAGCGACGCCGCCCTCGAGCGCGGCCATCCGCTTCTCGAAGACATCGTTCGTGGGGTTCATGATCCGGGTGTAGATGTTCCCGAACTCCTGCAGCGCGAAAAGCCGGGCACCATGGGCCGAGTCTTTGAACTGGTAGGCCGTCGTCTGGTAAATCGGGACGGCTCGCGACCCGGTGGTGGGATCAATTTCCTGGCCAGCGTGCAATTGGAGGGTTTCGAAGTTCATGGGATTGGGGGTTGGGGAAGAGTAGAGAACCGGTCAGAATCGAGGAATGGAGCCAAGCCTTTTGGTTCAGTGCGGAAGGGCCGGCCTCCACGTGCCAGAGCGCGGCGAGATCGCGCTCCCGCTCTGGCAAGCTTTCAAACCCAACCGCCGCGAGGTGGTCCAGGGTGCGTAGGTAGACAAGGTCGGCGATAGCCATGGTTTGAGAGCGTGGCCCAAGGCGACGCTGATTCATCGGCTTCTCAAGCGCCAAGGGCCGGCGTCAGCCAAGGCTGCGCCACCTCCCCAACCCGGCCCGCAATCTCAGGCCGCTGCGATTATGGGGCAGCCGAAGCCGGCGGTTCGATCATGCCGGAGTTGTCCCCGAGTTCCATGACTTTGCCGGGGGCCTCGGCCGTGCTTTGCCAGCGCGGCAGACCGGGACCGTTCGGATTGCCGGTCTTCGCGAAGTTGACCCAGTACTGCGACATGAGGTCGGCCATCCGGTGGTCCGAGTCGGTGAAGGGACGATCCGACATGAACAGCGTGTTCAGCGCGTAGGGCACCTCACTGGTGTGGAAGGCGCCGTCTTTCGCCGCGTCCGGCCCTGGCAGGACATGCGTGAAGTAATAGACGTACGAGGGCGTCTTCGACGTCGCGTTACGCGCCGCGGTCCACTGCAACGTGGCCGGCATGCTGCCGAGTGCGCCCAAGTCCTTGGCATTGCCACCGCCGATGACCGGAACGTCGTTCTGTTTTCCCGCGGCCAAGAGTTCACTGGCTGGAACCGGAAGGACATAGCCATCAATGAAGGGACCACCGC
>CAIYFD010000339.1 GCA_903925425.1 uncultured Opitutia bacterium
GGCGAGGGCATCGACCTCGGCCTTGGAGGCGGATTCGAAGTCGGCCGTGCGGCGGCGGCTCCACTCCAGGACCTCGGGTTTCTCCTGCGCTTTGTAGAGAACGCTGTTGATCCAATAGGTGTTGGTCCGCGCGCTCTCACGCACGTTGGTGAGGATGGGCTGCTTGGCGCGGTTGAGCTCGTCCTCGGTCACGCCGTTCTTCTGGAGGTCGGCGGCGATGGCGCGCACGG
Source organism: uncultured Opitutia bacterium (assembly GCA_903925425.1). Lineage (GTDB taxonomy): Bacteria > Verrucomicrobiota > Verrucomicrobiia > Opitutales > Opitutaceae > CAIYFD01. Next base: position 231 of record CAIYFD010000339.1, read on the forward strand.
CGTCGGCGATGACGGCGGCCGCGGGCGGGTCCACGATGACGTTGGCGAGCATATAGCCGTAACCGGTGAAGGTGTCGCTCGACGAGTTGCCGGCGGCGGGACTGTAGGCGCCGCCAATTTCCTCGCGCACTTTTACGCGGAGGCGGTCGGTGAAGATGTTCCCGAGAATGGTCAGGCGGCGGGTGCGGCTGATGTCGTTCGCATCGGTCGTGGGCCAGTAGAGGGCGACGACACCCTTGGGGATCTCGGTCGGCACGGTGAAGTTCCAGCGCGCGCCTTGTTCCGGGAACACGACGCGGCGTTCGGCCGCGAGATCGACCCGCGCGACGCGGGCGGGCAGGGCGCCGAGCGTGCGGCCCACCGCGGCGATCGCCGCGTCCACATCGAGATCGCCGACGAGGGCGATTTCCATCGAGCCGGTGGTGAGTTGCGGCGTGAGCCACGCCTTCACCTCGCCCACGGTGCGCTTCTGCAGGTCGGCCTTGGCGGGCATGCCGAAACGGGGATCGCCGCTGGCGAGACGGCGCGTGACCTCGAGCTGCACCGGGCCGCTGGGCGTGTGCTCGAGTTCCGTGTACGTTTCCTCCTGGGCCTTGACCGCTTGGCGCACGGCTTCCGGACGATAGCCGGGGTCGGTGAAGTAAGCCCCGATCAACTGGAGCTCGAGCAACAGGTCGTCGCGGTTGGTGGTCGAGGCGACGGCCAGCGCGTCGGCGGCGACGCGGAAGCCGACGCCGACATTGCGGCCGGCGAGGAGGCGATCGAGGTCGTCTGCGCTGTGTTTGCCGAGTCCGCCGGCGGTGAAGATACTGCCGGCAAGGTAGGCGAGGCCCGGCTGGGCCTTGGGCTCGGTGAGCAGGCCCGTTCCGGTGCGGACACTCACCTGGATGCGCCCGGCCTCGAAGTCGGTCGGCTTGAGATTGAGGCGGACGCCATTGGCGAACGTGACCAGCGTGATGTTAAGGTCGGCGACCTGCTCGCGCTTCGCGATGGTGCCGGCGGGGCCGAAGTCGGTGTAACCCCAAGCCTGCTGGGTGCGGGCCTCGGGCGCGGCGACCTCGACCGAGCGGGAGTTGGTGTAGACCGAGGTCATCTCCTTCTCGACCGTGGCGGCGTCAGGCGCCGGGTTGTTGGGCAGCGGTGCGCGGCCGGCCACCATGAGATTGCGGTAAGGGGCGCTCCACGCCGTGCGGAAGGCGGCGGTGCATTGCTCCGGCGTGAGGCGCGCGAGCACGGGCCCAAGCAGCGCGAGGTCGTCCTCCGGCGTGGTCACGATCTCCTTCGAGATCAGAGACGAGGCCAAGGTGCTGACGAGGCTGCTGGAGCGGCGGGTGGAGGCGGTCTTCACCGCCTGCTCGAGCCGGTTGCGGTAGTTGGCCACGACCTCCTGCAGCTCGCCGGGTTGGAAGCCGTGCTCGACGACGCGGCGCACCTCTTTCTCGGCGGTCGCGAGGGCATCGCGCCAGCGGGCCGGCTCGCAGGTGAGCTCGATGCCGGTGGAGCGGAAAAAATCGTAGCGCTCGCCGACGTAGCTGTCGCCCGTCGTGAAGGGCGCACTCTCCAGCTTGGCGAGCAGCTCGAGGCGGTGGTCGAGCATCGAGAAGGCGAGGGTGCGCGGCAGGTCGCGGATCCGGCGTGCGGCGGTGTCGGGTTCGCCGGCGTAGGGCTCCATGAGGGAAATGCCGACCATCGTGGCCGGCGCCTCGGACTCCGCGTGGAACTTCGCGCGCACGCCGGGCGCGGCATTGATGCGGCCGAGGTCGGGCTTGGGCCGGGCCGGGCCGCGCGCGGTCAGCCCGCCGAAGGCCGTCTTGATCTGCGCCTCGACGGCGGCGGGGTCGATGTCGCCGACCACGAGCACCGACATCAGCTCGGGCCGGTACCAGGTGTCGTAGAAGTCGGCGAAGGCGGTGCGGTCGGCCGTGTCGATGATGCCCTTGAGGCCGATCGGCATGCGCTGCGGGAACTGGGTGCCGCCGAGTTCGAATTCGTAGCCGGCGACGCCGATGCGGTAGTCGACCGAGTCGCGCGTGCGCATCTCGCTGAGGATGACGCCGCGCTCGCTGTCGATTTCCTTCGGCTGGAGGAGCAGCCCGCCGGCGTAGTCGCCGAGGACCTGCAGCCCCTCGGCGAGGGTGGCGGCCCGGGTGTTGGGCAGCTCCAGCATGTAAAGGGTGCGGTCGAAGGTGGTGCTGGCGTTGGTGTCGCCGCCGAAGTTCATGCCCATGCGCTGGAAGAACTCGACGAGTGTGCCGGGCGCGTAGTGCGTGCTGCCGTTGAA
>CAIYFD010000340.1 GCA_903925425.1 uncultured Opitutia bacterium
CGGCTGACCTTGGACTTTTATGACGGCGAGGGGCAGAGCCTCTGCCTTGTGGTCGAGACGGGAGGAGCCCCGGCACATCCCTGGACGCAGAGCCCGGTTCCGACCGAGCACCAGATCCGCGGGCTTGGTCCCATTTTCCTCGGCATCCCCCGCGCGGAGCCCACCGAGATCGTGCTGCGGGACGTCCTGAACCTGCGCGCCGCCCGCACCTACCGGGTGTCGGCGGATGCCGGTGAGGGCATTGAGGTTCGCGTCTGGGAGATGGGCGAGGGCGGCCCGTCGGCCGAACTGCACCTCGTGATCGAACCCGGGCTGCCCCGGGCCCGCCAGGGAGCGGGCGCCGTGCATCACGTGGCCCTGCGGACCCCCAACGAGCAGGAATACGCGGCCTGGGCCGAGCGACTCACCGCCCTCGGCATGCCGTCGAGCGGCCCGGTCGACCGCTTCTATTTCCGCAGCCTCTATTTTCGCGAACCGAACGGCATCCTGTTTGAGATTGCCACCGATGGTCCGGGTTTCGCCGCCGACGAACCGCTGGAGACCCTCGGCGAACGCCTGGCTTTGCCGCCGTTCCTCGAAGCCCGCCGCGCGGAGATCGAGGCCGGGTTGAAACCGCTCAGCACGTGAGCGTGAGTGTTCCTTACAAACACCTGTTCAAGCTCACCGCGTTCGTGGTCGCGGCCTGCGCCGCCGTGGTCGTCGCCAACGCCGTCCGGCTCAGTTTTCTCTCCACGACCAGCTACGCCGACACCCGCGCCGCGCGCATTGTGGAGCTGACGGCGAAGCGCAACCAGCTCGACACCGATCTCACGGCGATCCGCGCGCGCCTTGCCAGCTTCCCGGCCCAAATCGGCGTGGAAGAGTCAAAGGTCCAGCAGGCCGCCAAGGTCATCGCCCAGCTGAAGGCACTGGAAAGCACTTGGGACCGAATCGTCGGCAACCCGGCGCAACAGAAGGCCAACACCGAGCAGATCGCGCGCATGCAGCAGCTCCGCACCGCGTCCACGAACCGGATCACCGACCTGCGCGACGAGACGAAGCGCAGCAAGTGGGAGCAGGACGGACTCGACATCGAGCGGGCGAAAGTTGCGGCGCAGCTCACCGCGACCGAAAACCGAAGCTGGGCGCTGACCCATTATCTCGGTCTCGGCTGGGACGGAGCCCGCCGCTGGGTAATGGCGGCGCTGCTGCTCAATGCAGCGGTGGTCATGTTTTTCGTGTGGTGGTACCGGCGGACGATCTTCGATCGGTAAGGCGCTGGCTCCATTTCACGTAATACGTGAAAAGTGCGCACCGCGCTCGTCGGGACTTCGCCCAGCATTTCACGTATTACGTGAAAAGGAGTCCGTGCCCGTGCATTTCCCCAGCTTGCACATCGCGACGCGCCGGATTCGCTGTCGGTCCGCGCCGCCATGCTTTTCCGACTCCAGTCCGACTACCAGCCCAAGGGCGATCAGCCCCAAGCAATCGAAAAACTGGTGGCCTCGATCCGCGCGGGTAATCGCTACCAAACGCTGCTCGGCGTCACGGGTTCCGGAAAAACTTTCACGATGGCAAACGTCATCGCCCAGCTCGAGCGGCCAACCCTGATCATCTCCCACAACAAGACCCTCGCGGCCCAGCTGTACTCGGAGTTCAAGAGCTTCTTCCCGGAGAACGCGGTCGAGTACTTCGTCAGCTACTACGACTACTACCAGCCCGAGGCATACGTGCCGTCGAGCGACACCTTCATCGAGAAGGATTCCTCGATCAACGAGGACATCGAGCGGATGCGGATCGCGGCCACCAGCGCGCTGGTCTCGCGGCGCGATGTGATCGTGATCGCCAGCGTGTCGTGCATCTACGGCCTCGGCTCGCCCGAGGACTTCACGACCCAGCGCATCGAATTGCGCCGGGGTGTCGCGCTCGGCCGGAACGTCCTCCTCGGGCGGCTGGTCGACAACCTTTACGACCGGAACGACTACGAGCCAAAGCGCGGCAGCTTCCGGGTGCGCGGCGACGTCGTGGACATCCTCCCGGCGTACTCCGAGCAGGGACTGCGCGTGGAGTTCTTCGGGGAGGAAATCGAGGCCATATCCGAGTTCGATCCGCTGACGGGGAGCGTCATCCGGCCGCTGGAGCAATTCGATCTCTACCCGGCGACGCAGTACGTGACGACCCGAGGCAAGCTCGACCCGGCGATCAAGGCAATCAAGGCGGAGCTGGAGGAGCGCGTGGCCTTCTTCGAAAAGAACCAGCAGTTCCTCGAAGCGCAGCGTGTCCGCATGCGAACCAACTACGACCTCGAGATGCTCCAGGAGATGGGGTTCTGCAGCGGGATCGAGAACTACTCGCGCCATCTCAACGCCCGGAAAGCGGGCGACCGACCGTCCTGCCTAATCGATTTCTTCCCCAAGGATTTTCTCCTCATGGTAGACGAGAGCCACGTGACGATCCCTCAAGTCGGCGGGATGTACAACGGCGACCTCGCCCGCAAGCAGACGCTGGTGAACTTCGGCTTCCGCCTGCCCTCCGCGCTCGACAACCGGCCGCAGAGCTTCGTGGAATTCCAGCAGGTGACCGGGCAGACCCTCTACGTCTCCGCCACGCCGGCAGAGTTCGAAATCAAGCAATCGGCGGTGGTCGCCGAGCAATTGATCCGGCCGACCGGCCTGCTCGATCCCGAGATCACGATCCGGACGACCAAGGGCCAGGTGGAGAACCTGATTACCGAGTGCCGGACGGCCGCCGCCGCGGGCGAACGCGTGCTCGTGACGACCCTGACGAAGCGCCTCTCCGAGGACCTGACCCAGTTCATGCGCGAGGCCAAGCTGCGGGTGGAATACCTGCACTCGGACATCGATGCGATCGAGCGCATCGAGATCCTGCGAAACCTGCGGCGGGGCGAATTCGACGTCCTGATCGGCATCAACCTGCTGCGCGAGGGCCTCGACCTGCCCGAGGTGGCGCTCGTGGCCATCCTCGATGCCGACAAGGAAGGTTTCCTGCGCAGCCAGACCAGCCTGATCCAGACGGCGGGCCGGGCAGCCCGGCACGAGAAGGGCAGGGTGATCTTCTACGCCGACGTCATCACGGAATCGATCCGGCGCACGGTGGAGATCACGACCTACCGCCGGGGCAAGCAGCTCGCCTACAATACGGAGCACGGGATCACGCCCCACGGCGTGCACCGCGGGGTGCAGGCCAGCCTGCAGGGCCTGCGGCCGGATGAGCCCGACCATGAATCCGCGGTGGAGGAAAGCACGGAGGACGTGGCGGCGGTCATCGCGGAACTGGAGGACGAAATGACCGAAGCCGCTTCCAAGCTGGAGTTCGAGCGCGCCGCGCTGCTCCGCGACCAAGTGGATGCGCTTCGCTCGGGCGACTACCGCAAGATCGCCAAGCACGCGGCCAAACCGATCAAGGCACGGAAGCCAAAACGCTGAGCCAGACAGGATCGGGGTAGGGCTGAGGCGGGGGCCTCAGCCGCGATGCCTGATCTCGATCCCGGCTGAGGCACC
>CAIYFD010000341.1 GCA_903925425.1 uncultured Opitutia bacterium
CAATCCGGCCGCAATGGGCCGGGAGCACCGTGAGGCACTCCCCACTCCTTGCCATGCATACCATCCCCCATTGCCATCCCGCCGTCCTCTCGGCTGCTGCCCAATCAGGAACCGCCTCGCCGGGTTCCGTGCCCCCGGATCAATCCAAGCCGATCCTCGCGAAAATCACGGCGGTGCTCATGCTCTGGATCGCGCTCGGCCTCCTGCTGGCGATAGCCGCACCGAAGTCGTCGCTGTCCGGAGAATTCTTCGTCGGCAACGGCGGAGCGACCGCCGCAAAACTTCCGCCGAGCTAGCGTGCGCTGTGCGTCTGTGCCGCGGTTCGCCGGTTTCAGACGCTACCGATGACAGTCTCCAAATGGTCGGGCTGGTGAGATTCGAACTCACGACCTCTTGCACCCCATGCAAGCGCGCTACCAGGCTACGCTACAGCCCGAACAAGGAGGGGTCAGGAAGCGGTAACGCCCACGGCGATGCAAGTGCTTTTTCCGGGAGCGGGGCGGACGTGATTTCAATGCATCGGACCGATCTGTCCGATTCGACTGATCGGTCCTATTTCACCCTTGGCAGGACCGCGGGCACCCTGGATTGCGGGCAAAAAAAAGGCGTCCCGCATTCGCGGGACGCCTTGGAGATTAATCTACGAGCAGCTTAGTTGCCGCGAGCGCCACGGGCACCAGCGCCAGCAGCGGGAGCCGCTGGCATCGCCGGAGCCGCAGGAGCCGCGCCGCCGGCCGCCGGGGCCGCGCCACCACGGGCACCACCGCCGCCGCCGCCGCCAGCGCCGCCACGACCACCGCCACCGACGGTGCCGCCAGCAGCGACAAAGGCAGTGACCTGAGCCTCATTGAGCTTCTCAGCGGAAGCCTGGAGCGTGGCGAAAGCCGCCGCGCGCTTGTTGGCGATAGCGAGCTCGGCCGCCTGAACCTTGGCGACAGCCGCCTTGATCGCCGCGTCGTCCTTCTTGTCGAGGAACGTCGCCGTAGCGAGGTCAGCACGGGCCGCGGTCACAGCCGCGGTCTCGGCCGCGAGGCCGGTCGTGAAGAGTTCATTGAGCTTGGCCGTCTGCTCGGCCGTGACGCCGGGGAGACCGCCACCGCCTCGGCCACCAGCACCGCCGCCACCGCCACCCGCACGGGCACCACCAGCAGCGGCCGGAGCGGCCGGAGCGGCAGCAGCCGGGGCTTGAGCGGAAACCGTGAGTGCGCTGAGCGCGAAGGCCGCCAAGACAGAGGCGACGCGAATTGAGCTATTGTACTGTTTCATAGGTAACCTTGCGGTGTTGTTGTTGGATCTGAACCGTTTTTAGAGACGGTGAAGGATGAGTTGGGATGCTACGAGGTTTACACTGCACCTCCCCTAGATTGGTCGGTCGAGCGCTGTTTCCGTTCACGGGGAAAAATGACCCGCGGGAGCAAAGACAACGACTTGGCTTACAATGGGGGGGTTATCTGGGGGAGGGATCTAACGACTGACATTCACTGGATTAGGTGCGGCGCCCGGTGGCGCAAGGCAAAATTCCGGGAATTGCTCGCCCAGTTTTGCCTCGCCAATCGCCAATCGCTGGCCAGCCGGCACCCCGGCTTTTCAGCGTCCGCCCGTCAACGCGTTGAGCAGCGCCCGGGCGGTGGCCAAACCCGGGTCGATCCGCAGCGCCTCCCGCGCCTGCGCCGCCGCCTCGTCGTTGCGCCCCAGTTGCCGCAGCACCAAGGCCAGGCCGGCATGCACGCCGGCCGAATCCGGCCGCAGCGCCAGCGACCGGTGGTAGGCCACGACCGCCTCGTCGAAGCGGCCCGCGACCGCCAGCGCCGAGGCGAGATTGCCGAGATAAGCCGGTTCATCCGGTTTCAGGCGCACCGCCTCGGAAAACTGCGCCACCGCCTCCGCGCCCTGGTCGGACTTCAACAGCAGCGAACCGAAACTGTTGCGGACCTCGGCCGAATCCTGACGCAGCTGCACCGCGTGCCGCCACACCGGCACGGCCTCAGCACTCCGGCCGGTTTTTTCGAGGAGCCGCGCGTAGTTCACGTGGCCGTCGAAATCATCGGGCCGCTGCCGGAGCAGCTCGGCGATCTTCGCGAGGCCGCCGGCCGTGTCGCCCTGCTGGAGCAGCACCAGGCCGAGGTTGCTCAACGCCCGCAGGTAATCGGGCCGCAGCCGCAGCGCCTCCTGAAATTCCGCCGCCGCCCCAGGCAGATCCCCCTGCCCCATCAAGAGCGCCCCGAGGTTGTTGTGCGCACGGTCGCTCTCCGGATGATTCCGGATCGTGTCGCGCCACAACCCGATCGCATCCCGGTAGACCAGGTTCCGCTGCAAGGTCGCGAGGGCGAGCAGCGGGATCGCCACCGACGCCGCGATGAGGCCGCTCCGGCCGAGCCCGTACTGGAGTCCCGCCACGGCCAGCACGACGACCGACAACAACGGCAGGTACATGCGGTGCTCCGCCATGACCTGCGAAAGCACGGGCAGGAAACTCGAGCTCGGCGCCAGCACCGCGAAGAACAGCGTCCCGAGGAATCCGATGACCGGCCGGCGCACCAGCGCCCAAGCGGTCGCGGCGAGCAGGCCGAGGACCAGCAGGCCCTGCCACCAGACCGCGCCCAGGTTGGTCACGAGCCGTGTCCCGTAATCGAACACCTGGCCGGTCGGCAGGAGACTCAACCGCAGGTATCGCACCAACGCCCCGGCCTGCGTCAGCAGGTAGTGCCACGACGAGGCGTCGCCCGCCACGGCCGTGCCGCCGCGCCCGGACCCCGAGACCAGAAGTGCGATCAGCACGATCCAGGTCACCGCCAGCGCCGCATGAAAACGGCGGCGCGCCGCCCACGCCGCGGAAAACGTCCCGCCGACAAATGTCCGGTCGTACAGCAGCACCAGCAGCGGCGCCGTCACCATGACCTCCTTCGCCGCCATGCCCAGCGCACACGCGGCGACCGTGACCATCCGCCAGCGGAGCGGGGCCGGCGCTTCCACCGAACGCACAAAAGCGTAGAGCGTGAGCAGGTAGAAAAACGCCCCGAGCGACTCCGCCCGTTGGGAAAGGTAGGTGACCGCCTCCGTCTGCAGCGGGTGCAGACTCCAGAGCAGGGCCGCCACGAGGGCGAACCAGCCGGCGTCTCGTCCGACCCGGTAGGGCGCGGACTCCGTTCCGCGCCGGGCTGGGCCAACAGACTCCGAACCCGCCTCAAGTTTGCCCGGCGGTCGCGGAGCGACACGCCCTACCGGGGATCCCATGAGCGCCAGCGTCCGCGCCAACAAGCCGTAGACCAGCAGCGCGCCGGCGGCGTGGATCAAGACATTGAGCAGGTGATAACCCCAGACCTCGAGGCCGCTGAGGGCATGGCTCAGCGCGAAGCTGACATTCAGCACCGGCCGGCCCGACACGGTGTCGCCGCCCGCCGGCGGCTGCAGCGCGCGCCAGACGCTTTCGAGCGTCGGGTTCGTTTGGATCGAACCCTGGTCATCGAGCAGGAATGGTACCGAAAAACTGTTGGCATAGACCAGCAACACGGCCGCCACGATCAGCGCCGGCGCCGCCCAAGCAGGGAAACCGGACACGGGCTTTGCTTTCGCGAAGGATTTCATCCGCGGCCGTTCACCGTTTGGCACCGTTGCCCGCCTGCAGGCTGGCGAGCAGGTCGCGGGCCGGCTGGAGGTTGGGCTGGATCTCCAGCGCACGCTGCAACGGGCGCACCGCATCCGCCGGCCGGCCCTGTTCCGCCCGGGTCAGGCCGAGATTGTAGAACGCCTCGGCATAGGCGGGGTTCAACTGCACGGCCCGCTCATAGTGCCGCGCCGCCTCGTCGAGATTACGCATCTGGAAAAACACGCTGCCAAGATTGCAGTACGCTTCGGCATTGTCCGGCTCCATTTTCAGCGCCGCCTGCAACTGCACGGTCGCTTCCGCCAGCCGGTCAAGACGCGCGAGGACCAAACCCAGGCTCACGCGCACGTCGGCCAGATCCGGCGCCAGACGCGCCGCCTCGGACAGTTGCGGCGCCGCCTCCTCCAGCAGGCCGAGGTCGGACAACACCCGGCCCAGCGAACTCCGCGCCGGAGCGCTGTTCGGATTCAGGCGCACCGCCTCGCGGCTGTGGACCAGCGCCTCCTGCGGCCGGTCGAGGGCCGCGAGGGTCAGGCTGAGCAGGCCGTGGACCTCGACCGAGGGCTGGATCGCGAGGGCCGCCAGCAACTCGGGGATGGCCTCCTGGAAACGTCCCGCCTGATAGAGCGCCTGGCCGAGGTTGTTGTGTGCCCGCTCGTTTCCCGGCTGGTACCGCACCGTCTGTTCCCAGATCGCGACCGGCGAGCGATAGTCGTGATTCCGCCACGCGGTCATTCCGCCATAAGCCGCGATCACCGCGACGCCGGCGATCACCGCGGTCCGGCTACCGAGCCGGCTGATGACCAGCGCAAGCGCCACCACCACCGCGGCCAGCGGCAGGTACATCCGGTGCTCGGCCATGGTCTGCGTCGCGAGCGGCACCACGCTCGAGCTCGGAGCCAGGATGACAAAGAACCACGCTCCCAGAAAACCGACCTTGGGCCGCCGCCACAGCGCATAACCCGTCAGGCCCAACGCCGTGACAACCGCCAGTCCGGGCAGGAGCACTTCGCCCAGGCTCTTCACCACCCCCGTGCCGTAGTCCACCACCAGCGGATGCGGCCACAGCGCCAGCCGGGCATAAAGCACCAGCGCCTTCGCCTGCGTCAGCAGATAATCCCACGAGGACACTGTCGCCCCGGCCATGACCCCGTTGCCGCGGCTTGCCCCGGATTTCCACACGAGCCAGAGCACCATGAGCGTCGTCGCCGCCAGGGCGAGGTGGAGCCCGCGGCGTTGCTTCCAGGCCGCGGCGAAACTCCCGGCAAAAAAAGTCCGGTCAAAAAGAAAAAGCAGCACCGGTGCCGTCACCATCACCTCCTTGGTCGTCATGCCGAGCAGGCAAAAGGCCACGGCCGCCAGCGGCCACCCACGCGAAGCCGGATTCTCCAACGCCCGAATAAATGCATAGAACGTCGCGAGAAAAAGGAGGCCCATGAGCGACTCCGTGCGCTGCATGACACAGGTCACCGATTCCGTCTGCAGCGGATGCAGCATCCACCCGAGCGCGACCGCCAGCGCCACCCAGCCCGCATTCCGCTGGTCGGGCGCGTCGCTCCGCGACCGCCGGGCTTCGCCAATCCGCTCCGGCGACACCCCAGGTCCACCCGGCGGTCGCGGAGCGACGCGCCCGACCGGATTTTCAATCTGCGCCAGCGTCCGCCGGACCACCCCGAAAAGCGCGAGCGCCGCGAGGAGATGGATCGCGAGATTGGCCAGGTGGTAACCCAGCACCTCGAAACCGCCCACGGCATGGTTCAACGCATAGCTCAGGTTGACCAGAGGGCGACCGTCCACGCCGGATCCTTCCGGCGGCGAAAGCGGCCCGCTCAACGGCCAGAGCTGCCGGATCGTCGGGTTGTCCTGGATCGAGGAAAAATCATCGAACAGAAAAGGCGCGCGCAGGCTGTTCGCGTAGGCCGCGGCGCCGACCGCCACGATGATCACGGACGGCCAGGGCGAGCGCAGTCCGCCAGACCTCGTCGGGGATTTTGCTGCGGCCGGGGTCATGGCGCCGCCGGGGGATTCCGCAGCAGCTCGGCGAGCAGGTCCCGGGCGCGGGTGAGGCCCGGCTGGAGGCGCAGCACCTGCTGCAGCTGCGCCACCGCCTCGGCGTTCCGGCCGCCCACGCGCAGGAGGGCCATCGCCAGGTTGAAATGCGCGGCGGGATTGCCGGGCTCAAGCTGCGCGGCCAGCGCAAACTCCCGCACCGCCTGATCGGGCCGGCCCGACGCCATGCCCACGTTGCCCAAGTTGAAATGCAGCGTCGCGATCATCCCCGGCTCGGTGGCCTTGGCCAGCGCGCGGTTGAGCGCCGTCTCGGCTTCGCCGAAGCGGCCCGCCTGCGCCAGCGCGCTGCCCCACACGCTCAACGCTTCCGGCATCTCGGGGGCGAGCCGCACGGCCTCGGCCAGATGCCCCAGCGCCTCCGCCGTCAGCCCCTTCTCGAGCAACACGACGCCGAGGTTGATGCGCGCGTCGATATAGTCCGGATCCAGCTGCACGGCCGCCGCGTAACGGCCCCGGGCCTCGTCGATCCGCCCGAGATTGGTCAGCGACAGGCCGGCATTAAACAGGGTCTGTGGCTGCTCGGGCCGCAGGCGCAGCGATTCCCCGAAGGCGGCCAGCGCCTCCTCCTCCCTGCCCTGCTCGGAAAGCACGCGGCCGATGTTCGCGTGGGCCCGGGCATTCTGCGGACGTTTCGCGGCGACGTCCTGCCACAGGCCGAGCTCGCTCGCGTAATCGCGGTTGCGGGCGACCGTGACCGCGCCCAGCGCGCAGGCCGCGGCGATGCCCACGGCGAGCGCCGCCCGCCCCAGCCAGCGGTGCAATCCCGCCGCGGTCAGCGCGGTCACCGCCGCGAGCGCCAGGTACATGCGGTGCTCCGCGATCACCTGCGTGGCCACCGGCACCACGCTTGAGCTCGGCGCGAGCACGAGAAAGAAACACGCGAGCGCGAAGCCGACCTTGGGACTCCGGACCAGCGCCACCACGGTCGCGCCCAGCAGGGCCAGCACGACCAGGCCCGGCCCGATCACCTGCACCGGGTCGTTGATCAGCTCGACGCCGTAATCGAAGACCAGCGGCGCCGGCCAAAACGCGAGACGCAGGTAATGCGGCACCGCCCAGCTCTGGGTGAGGAGATAATGCCACGGCGACGCGTGTGCGGACAGTCCCGCCGTGCCACCCCGGCCCGCACCACCCGCCACCAGCCAGGCCAGCGGCAGCCACGTGGCCAGCAGCGCCAGATGCAGCCCGCGCCGCTCCCGCCACGCGGCGCGAAAATTTCCCGCCACAAAAGTCCGGTCGAGCAACAGCACCACCAGCGGCGCCACCACCATGACCTCCTTGCAGAACACGCCGAGCAGGCCCGCCGCCACGGTCGCGCAAGACCATGCCCGACGCCGTCCGGTGTCGCCGGCCTCCGTGCTGCGCAGGAAGGCGTAAAGCGTCAGGAGCAAAAAGAGCCCGACCATCGACTCGGCGCGCTGCGCGATGTACGTCACCGACTCGGTTTGGAGCGGATGCACCATCCAAAGCAGCGCCGCGATCCAAGCCACCGGACTCCAGCTCCGGTCTCCCGAGGGCAGAAGCCGCCGCAGGATCCCGTAAAGCACGAGGCC